>NZ_JAHWLU010000038.1:0-39312 GCF_022134725.1 Buttiauxella sp. S19-1 | reverse complement strand
GATCTTACCCTGACAAAATTGCCAGGGTAAGTTGTGTATAAGAGACAGCTCCCGGTGGGTGAGGGCAATTAACTTTCTTCGTGATCTTCCCAGGCCAGCGCACGCTTAACGGCTTTTTTCCAGCCAGCGTAACGGTAATTACGTTCGGTTGTTTCGATACCCGGACGGAACTCTTTTTCGATAACCGCTTTCTCGCTGACTTCGTCCAGGTTCTGCCAGAAGCCAACGGCCAGGCCTGCCAGATAAGCGGCGCCCAATGCTGTCACTTCGCGAACTTCAGGGCGTTCAACACGAGTCCCCAAAATGTCCGCCTGGAACTGCATCAGGAAGTTATTCGCCACCGCACCGCCATCAACACGCAAAGCGTGTAAGCGAATATCAGCGTCAGCCTGCATCGCTTCCAGCACATCGCGTGTTTGGTAAGCGATGGACTCAAGTGTGGCGCGGATAATGTGGTTTGCGTTCACGCCGCGAGTCAGGCCGAAGATTGCGCCTCGAGCATACGGGTCCCAGTAAGGCGCGCCCAGGCCAGTAAATGCCGGGACGACATACACGCCGTTGGTGTCTTTTACTTTGGTGGCAAAGTATTCGGAATCCGTCGCGTCGCTGATCAGTTTCATCTCGTCGCGCAGCCACTGGATAGAAGCGCCGCCCATGAATACTGCACCTTCCAGCGCATAATTCACTTCACCGCGTGGGCCGCAAGCAATCGTGGTCAGCAAACCGTGAGTGGATTTAACGGCCTGCGTGCCGGTGTTCATCAACATGAAGCAGCCGGTACCGTAGGTGTTTTTCGCCATCCCTTCTTTTACGCACAACTGACCGAAGAGTGCAGCCTGCTGGTCACCGGCGATCCCGGCGATAGGAATACGCGTACCGCCTTTACCACCAATGTTGGTCTGGCCATACACTTCTGAGGATTTACGCACTTCTGGCAGCATGGCGCGCGGAATATCCAGCGCTTCCAGCATGCGATCATCCCAGGTCAGATCATGGATGTTAAACAGCATGGTTCGTGAGGCGTTGGTGTAATCAGTAACGTGCACGCGTCCCTGAGTCATCTTCCAGATTAACCAGGTATCGACAGTACCAAACAGTAATTCACCACGGCGAGCGCGCTCACGCGAGCCTTCAACGTGATCAAGAATCCACTTTACTTTGGTACCGGAGAAGTACGGGTCAACCACCAGGCCGGTTGCCGATTTGATGTACTCTTCCAGACCGTCGCGCTTGAGTTGCTCGCAGATTTCTGCGGTACGGCGGCACTGCCAGACGATGGCGTTGTAAATCGGTTTACCGGTCTCTTTTTCCCAGACAATCGCGGTTTCACGTTGGTTGGTGATACCAATGGCGGCAATTTGGTCTGAGTTGATGTCTGCTTTCGCCAGCACTTCTACTAGTGTGGAGCTTTGAGTTGCCCAAATCTCCATCGGGTCATGTTCTACCCATCCTGCTTTTGGGTAGATTTGCTGAAATTCGCGCTGCGAAACGCTAACGACGTTGGCATCGTGATCCAGGACGACGGCGCGAGAGCTGGTGGTTCCTTGATCGAGTGCGACAATGTATTTTTTTTCGTGAGTCATAATTTTGTCCTGAAGTCAGTCTTACAAAGAAGCATTTTGTTGTTTGGCGGCGCTGGATTTTTCTTCCTCTGCCACGCAAACATCACAAGGTAAATGGCGACCAATCAGCTTACGGTAACCAAAGGCACCTAACGCCGCGCCTACAATCGGGCCAAACACCGGTACCAGGAAGTAAGGAATATCACGGCCACCGGTAAAGGCGACGTCACCCCAGCCTGCTAACCAGGCGAAAAGTTTCGGGCCAAAGTCACGCGCTGGGTTCATGGCAAAACCGGTCAATGGTCCCATTGATGCGCCGATAACCGCAATCAACAAGCCAATCAGCAGCGGGGCTAACGGGCCACGAGGGACACCGTTGCCATCGTCCGTCAGCGCCAGGATAACGCCCATCAAAATGGCGGTAATCACCATCTCTACGGCAAAGGCCTGTACCAGATTAATGTGTGGGTTTGGATAGGTTGAGAAGATCCCCGCCAAATCCAGGCTTTCTACGCTGCCGCGCACCATGTGATGCGTCTGCTCGTAATCGAGGAATAAATTGTAATACAGGCCATACACCAAAGCTGCGGCACAGAACGCACCTGCAACCTGCGACACAATAAATGGCACCACTTTGCGTTTTTCAAAACAGGCGAAAAGCCATAATGCGATGGTCACCGCAGGATTGAGATGCGCGCCGGAAACCCCTGCGGTCAGGTAGATAGCCATCGCCACCCCTAACCCCCAGATGACGCTAATTTCCCACTGCCCGAAGCTTGCGCCCGCCACTTTTAAGGCGGCTACACATCCTACACCAAAGAAAATCAACAACGCGGTACCCATAAACTCGGCGATGCACTGACCTTTCAAGGTTGATGGAGCTGTCTGACTCATAATAGGGTCCTGAAGGCAAAATTAATGTTTATTGTTTGTTCGGGCATTCCCTGCCGCGCAGGTGCCATGTAGGCGTTGTGTTAATTTATCGTTAACGAACATAAACGAGAAATATCGAACTTTAAATTTGCGTGTCTCGTCATAAAAATGAGCGATCTCGCGCCAATTTGTGCGCATTATCACCCAGAGAAGATAACTTCGACATTCATAACCGCAATTAATGCGTTAACAAATAGTGATTTTAAGACATGCCGCCATTCGGTATATGCCGAAAAACGTTATGTTACGCAAAGAGCGCTTCAACTCGCTGGACACGGCTACTCACGCTACTTACAATCGAGACACGCTGCGTGGTGCGCATATATTCATAAGGTGTCTTCGGGGAATATCCGGGACGGGGATTTAGACATCCATCAACGCCTTGCAATTCAGGAGAGGTTCGAAATGTCATTTGAAGTGTTTGAGAAACTGGAAGCAAAAGTACAGCAGGCGATTGATACCATTACCCTGCTGCAGATGGAAATCGAAGAACTGAAAGAGACGAACACCAATCTGTCTCAGCAAGTTCAGCAATCTCAGAGCAATCATGAAGAATTAGTACGCGAAAACAATTCTCTGAAAGAGCAACAGCATGTGTGGCAGGATCGTCTGCACGCCCTGCTGGGTAAAATGGAAGAAGTGTAAGACCACAGCTTCAATAAAAACGGGCGCCCCAGGGCGCCCGTTTTGTTATTCGATTTTGTTACTCAATATCGAGGGGATCTTCGGAAAGGATAATGCCGGTGTTATCCGCATACAGATGGTCGCCGGAGAAGAATGTCACGCCGCCAAAGTTAACGCGCACGTCACTTTCGCCAACGCCAACACCAGCAGAGCCAACAGGAATGGCGGCAATTGCCTGAATACCAATATCCAGTTCCTCCAGGTCATCAACCTGACGCACGGCACCGTATACCACAATGCCTTCCCACTCATTTTGAGCCGCCAGACGGGCAAGTTCTGCGTCAATCAAAGCACGGCGTACAGAGCCGCCGCCATCGATCACCAAAACACGTCCACGGCCATTTTGTTCGAGCAGATCATACAACAATCCGTTGTCCTCGAAACATTTCACCGTGATGATTTGCCCGCCAAAGGACGACCGCCCACCGAAATTGGAAAACAGCGGTTCAACGACGTTGACATCTTCCTGATAGATGTCGCAAAGCTCGGAAGTATCATATTTCATAGGATTAAGATTCTGTTGCTGCACGAGTTGTCAGTATATCGCTTAATATTAACTGTTGGCAAAATCATCAATTGTTAATTGATATTTGTCAGCTAAAACGAAACCGTGCTGAGCACAACTCCTACCGCAAACAACAAGTTAGTGAGCAATGCGGCTTTCACTGTGCGTACAAGCATCGGGCGCATGGCGACAGGTTCCATTTCATTTAACACATAAAGCGCCTGTTTAATGAGCAACGGCGCGGCCAGGACAAACAACCATCCCCACAAATTTTGCAGCCAGACAAGATTGAATACTGCGAGGCACACCAGCGCTCCAATCAACAGGCAGGCATGATAACGACGTGCCAGCACTGGGCCTAATCGCACCGCCAGCGTGTTTTTACCGTTTTCCCGGTCGCTGTCGATATCGCGTAAATTATTGATGTTCAGCACCGCTGTTGCGAGCAATCCGCACGCCGTGGCGGGTAAAAAGACCAAAGGTGCCAGAGTATGCGCCTGCAAGTACCAGGTTCCCGCGACACTCAGCCAGCCAAAAAAGACCAGCACTGAAATATCGCCAAGCCCCATGTATCCATATGGACGTGTACCTACGGTGTAGGTAATTGCGGCGATGATTGCCAGCAAACCCAGCGCCATGAAACCGAGGAAATCGGCCAGTGTGTGGCAGGCGACAGCGACCAATGCCATGCCAGACAAGCAAATTAATACCACGCTAATGATCAGCGCTTTTTTCATTTGCGCCTGGGTAATCACACCTTTCTGCATTCCGCGCAATGGCCCTATTCGGTCTTCTTTATCGCTGCCTTTTACCGCATCGCCGTAGTCATTAGCCAGATTCGAGAGGATTTGCAGTAGCCCCGCAGTCAGCAACGCCAGTAACGCAATAGCCGGATTAAACACGCCTTGCCAAAAAGCCAACGCAGAACCACAAACGATAGAGGCAAAAGCCAGCGGTAAAGTGCGGGGGCGCAAGCTTTCAAGCCAGGCCTGAGTGGTGCTTACAGAGTGCGATTCGCTCATAGTTCTCTCTGTTAGATATAAAAAATGGAGGGCATAAGCCCTCCATTTGTAATGAAGAAAATACGTTGAGCGCGATTATAGGATAAAACGGCTCAAGTCTTCATCTGCTACCAACTCATCCAGATGTTTACTAACATATTCGGCATCGATCAGAATGGATTGGCCGCTCAGATCGCTGGCATCATAAGAGATGTCTTCAACCAGGCGCTCCAGCACCGTGTGTAGACGACGCGCACCGATGTTTTCGGTGGATTCGTTCACCTGCCATGCGGCCTCAGCAATACGGCGAATACCATCTGCGGTAAAGTCGATAGTCACGCCTTCAGTGCCCATCAGCGCTTTGTATTGCACAGTGATAGACGCGTTAGGCTCGGTCAGAATGCGTTCGAAATCTTCAACCGTCAGTGCCTGCAATTCCACACGAATTGGCAGACGCCCCTGCAATTCAGGGATCAGGTCTGACGGGCTTGCCACCTGGAATGCACCAGATGCAATAAACAGAATGTGGTCAGTTTTGACCATACCGTGTTTAGTAGAAACGGTGCAGCCTTCAACCAGTGGCAGCAAGTCACGCTGAACGCCTTCACGAGAAACATCCGGGCCGGAGCTGTTGCCACCGCGCTTACAGATTTTGTCGATCTCATCGATAAACACGATGCCGTGTTGCTCAACCGCATCAATCGCGTCTTGCTTCAGCTCTTCTGGATTCACAAGCTTCGCAGCTTCTTCTTCAATCAGAAGTTTCATCGCGTCTTTGATTTTCAACTTGCGTGGCTTTTGCTTCTGGCCACCCAGGTTTTGGAACATAGACTGCAACTGGTTGGTCATTTCTTCCATGCCAGGAGGAGCCATGATCTCAACACCCATCGGTGCTGCAGCCAGATCGATTTCAATTTCTTTATCGTCTAACTGGCCTTCACGCAATTTCTTACGGAAAGACTGGCGAGCCGCAGAAGGTTCTTGTGGCGCTTCAGCCTGGCCCCAGTTGTTTTTAGCTGGTGGCAGCAGAACATCAAGGATGCGCTCTTCGGCCATTTCTTCGGCGCGGAATCGGTTCTTTTCAATGGACTGCAAACGCACCATTTTCATCGCAGAATCAGTCAGATCGCGGATGATAGAATCCACTTCTTTACCAACATAACCAACTTCGGTGAATTTGGTGGCTTCAACTTTGATGAACGGCGCGTTGGCGAGTTTCGCCAGACGACGAGCAATTTCGGTTTTACCGACACCGGTTGGGCCGATCATCAGAATGTTTTTTGGCGTAACTTCATGGCGCAGCTCTTCATCAAGCTGCATACGGCGCCAGCGGTTGCGCAGCGCAATCGCCACGGAACGCTTGGCATTGTCCTGGCCAATGATGTGTTTGTTCAGTTCGCTGACAATTTCGCGTGGGGTCATTTCAGACATGGGGATTCCTTACGCCTTAGACGCTAATTCTTCAATAGTATGGAAATGGTTGGTGTAGATGCAGATATCACCGGCGATCCCCAGCGATTTCTCTACGATGTCACGAGCACCCAGTTCGGTGTTATCAAGCAGTGCACGCGCTGCGGCCTGTGCATAAGGGCCACCTGAACCAATCGCAATCAGATCATCTTCTGGCTGGATAACATCACCATTACCGGTAATGATCAGCGAGGCATTTTCATCGGCGACAGCCAATAGCGCTTCGAGCTTGCGCAGCATACGGTCGGTACGCCAGTCTTTTGCCAGTTCAACCGCCGCTTTCACCAGGTGGCCCTGGTGCATTTCTAGCTTGCGCTCAAACAGTTCGAATAGGGTGAAGGCATCCGCCGTGCCGCCAGCAAAACCGGCAATCACTTTGTCGTTATACAAACGACGCACTTTTTTAACGTTGCCTTTCATTACGGTGTTGCCGAGCGTGGCCTGACCATCACCACCGATTACGACATGGCCGTTACGGCGCACACTTACTATTGTTGTCACGAGCAGACCCCTTATTGCATCAGCTGTACCCTTCATAATTCAAGTTGTAGGTGCGTTGGCTTCTTTCAGTCACCCGAATCACTTACTTGAGTAAGCTCATCGGGATTCCTTCTTTTGCCGCCTTCCTTCAACCCGAATTATTTAGGGTAGAAATATGATCCCCAAAATATGTTCGGGGCTGAATGCAATTATAGATGGGGGGGATTTTGGGGGTTTCAACCCCCGGAGCCAAGACGAATACAGTTAGAGTGACCCGCCATCTTCAGACGGTTGATCGTACCATCGGCATTCTCTTTACCTTTGATTGGCCCAATCACCACACGATTCCAGCCATTGTTGGTGGTAATGCGCGAATCAAAACCTTCGAAAGCCAACTGCGCACGGACGGTTTCCGCCTGCTCACTGCCTTTAAAGGAACCACACTGTACCATCCAGCGTTTTTCGTCTTTCGGCTTTTCCTGTGGTGCCGGAGCGGGTTTGACCGCTTCGATCGGTGCTGCCGGTTGAGCCGCTTTGGGTTGTGTCGTTGTTGTCGCTGCACGCTGCTGGGTATGCGGCGGGGTTTGCAACAAATCTTGATACGGCTGCTGCGTTGACGTCGTCGTTCGCGGTTGCTGCTGCACTGGACGTGGCTGCTGCGTTACCGGCTGCGGCTGCACAGCTCTTGGTTGCGGTGCAACTTGTTGAGCGGTGAACTGCTGCTGTTGTACCTGTACCTGTACCTGTTGTTGCTGTTGAATAGCTTTCTGGCGCTGGAGTGTGTGCTGGCGCTGTTCTGGCGTCTGCTCATTCCATGGCACTTCATTCAACTGAGTCGGCTGCTGGCGCATATCCGCCTGCATTTGCTCCAACAACTGGCGCTGCTCGCTGGTGAGCTGATCTTTATTCTGCACTTCGCCACCGGCAGTCGGCTCAGTAGGGCTACGCACACCGGTCTGGCGATTTTCCAGTTCTTTGATGTAACGCCAGCGTTCTTCCGGTTTAGGTGGCAGGCCGTTACCTGTGACTTTGTGTCCAGGCAGGGTTTCGCTTTCATCTTTCTTATGATGAGTAATGAAGTACAGGGCACCAATAAAGGTCACCAGAACGGCGGCCGCAATGGCGACCATTGTCGGCGAGACAGACGGTAGGCTGCGTTGCTTGCTGCGGGTGCTACTTTTCTTACGCCGCGTACCTGCCGATTGCCCGCGGCGTACATAATCTCGTTGTGCCACTATCGATTCGCTATATTTTTTACGTTTATCAGCCCGCCATGTTACTTAATGGACATCCCTTTGACCAGAATCCAGTGTCCTAAAGCGGTTCATTTTCTACTGCCAGGTGCGCTGGTGGTGCCTCGTTCAATGAGCTCACAATCCAGCAAACGCGAACCACTACTCACGGCTTGCCCGTGAAGCTGATCCAATAGCAACAGCATAGCTTCTCGCCCAATATCGAAACGGGGTTGCGCCACAGTGGTGAGAGGTGGGTCACAGAACTGTGACAGAGCGATGTCATCAAAGCCCATGATTGATAAGTCTTCTGGCACGCGCAAGCCACTGCGCTTGGCCTGAGACAATGCGCCCAGCGCCATAACGTCGCTATGACAGAACACAGCGGTTGGTGGATTTGGTAGTGCCAGTAATTTCGATAACGCCGCCGCACCGGCTTCGTAGGTGAAGTCTCCACGTGCGATGTAATGTGGATCGACCACCGTTCCCGTGCGGCGCAATGCCTGCACGTACCCTTGCAAGCGGTAGTGACAAAGCGGCATCTCTTCAGGGCCAGCAATACAGGCAATTTTTTGATGGCCAAGCTGTTGCAGATAATAAACGGCGTTGAATGCGGCCGTCAGGTTATCAATATGAACGGTTGGCAGTTCCAGTTCAGGCGCAAATTCATTCGCCATCACCATCGGCGGTAAATTGCGTTGCTCTTCGATGCTGGCATCAAAAGGAAGGCGCGAGCCGAGCAATAGCATCCCGTCAATCTGCTTGGTGATAATCAGATTGATGAACGTTTTTTCTTGCTGGTTTTGATGAGCGCAATCACCAATTAACACCAAATAGCCTTGTTCCGCCGCCGTCACTTCAATACCGCGAATGATTTCGCTAAAGAAGGGATCGCAGATATCCGGGACAATAACCAGAATGGTGCGTGATTCATTACGCTTTAAATTTCGCCCCAATGAATGGGGTAAATAACCTACGGCTATAGCCGCTTGTTCCACACGATTACGAGTGCTTTGCGATACTTTATCCGGGTTCATTAACGCCCTGGACACTGTTGCAGTTGAGACTTTCGCCTGCACTGCAACATCTTTCATGGTTGCATTGGCAACCTGATTCTTCAGCTTCAACTTCTTCTCCTCGCGTGCACTTTACAGGTGCTGACAACGTCCCTGGTGTCTGACCATGCTCACATTCTTAGCAGAAATTGAGACCCGTTGGTTACAGTTATTTCATTAAAAGTGTGATGGTTGTTGAATTTTTCGATCCGCTTCGCATATCCGTAGCGCTTTGTGCTACCCGTCTATCGGGTCAACATCCAGCATCCATTTCACTTTGCGTGATTCAGGTAACGTATTAACCAGTTTCAGCGAATGGCTAACCAGCCGTTGCAGGCGTGCGCGCGAAGGGTGTTGCAGCAGAATTTGCCAGCGGAAACGGCCCCCGCGTTTGGGCTGTAAACAAGGCACTGGCCCCATTATCCACAGTTGGTCATCCCTTAACGGGCTGGACTCCAGCAGATTTCGTAACTGCTGTAAAAACAGGGGGGCCTGGTGGTTATTTTGGTCTTCCGCACGGAACATGATGTGGCTGGTAAACGGTGGCAAGAACACCGTCTGGCGCTCTTTCAAAGCCTGGCTGGCGAAATCGTCATAACCTTTGGTGAGCAATGTTTGTAATAAGGGATGCTCTGGATGGTGCGTTTGTAGCAGGACTTCGCCTGGTTTGCCTGCTCGTCCAGCGCGCCCGGAAACCTGAATATAGAGCTGGGCAAAGCGTTCTGCTGCGCGGAAATCAGCGGAAAACAGCGCGCCATCAACATCCAGCAAAGCCACCAACGTCACGTCCGGGAAGTGATGCCCTTTCGCTAACATTTGCGTACCAATCAAAATGCGTGCGCCGCCACGATGAACTTCCGCCAGTTGCTGTTCAAGCGCCCCTTTACGGCTGGTGGTATCGCGGTCGATACGCGAAATCGGCACGCCCGGGAATTCCGGCGCAAGACTGTGCTCAAGTTGCTCCGTCCCCATGCCGACCGGAACCAGATTAGTGGAACCACAACTCGGGCATTGCTGAGGAACCGGTCTTTGGCTGTCGCAATGGTGGCAGCGCAAATGGCGCTGGCCCTGGTGGTAGGTGTAGTAGTGATCGCAACGTGGGCATTCCGCTATCCAGCCGCATTCATGGCACAGCAGGGCGGGTGCAAATCCACGACGGTTAAGGAACAGAATCACCTGGTTATCAGCCTTCAAATGCTGGCCGATTTTCTTGATAAGCGCAGGTGCCAGGCCGGATTTCAGCGGCTGTCCTTTTAAATCCACCACTTGTTGCGTTGCCGGGCGCGCATTACCGGCGCGCTTTGTCAGGCGCAACTGCCGATATTTCCCCAACTGCACGTTGTGCAACGTTTCCAGAGCGGGGGTCGCGGAGCCAAGGATAATGGGAATATCCTCCGCATGTGCGCGATACACCGCTAAATCGCGTGCGTGATAGCGCCAGCCTTCTTGCTGTTTGTAGGAGCTGTCATGTTCTTCATCAATCACGATCACGCCGAGCCGGCAAAACGGCGTAAACAGCGACGAGCGTGTGCCAATCACAATCGCGGCCTCGCCACTGCGCGCTTTTAGCCACACGGCAAGACGTTCGCTGTCGTTAAGCCCGGAGTGCAGAACTTCTACCGGTGCGTTAAAACGCTCACGGAAACGGGCAATGGTTTGTGGCGTTAAGCCAATTTCCGGCACCAGAACCAGCGCCTGCTTGCCCTGTGCCAGCACGTTTTCGAGCACGCTGAGATACACTTCCGTTTTGCCTGAACCGGTAATACCCGCCAGAAGCCAGACTGCAAAGCTTTCGGCTGAGCTGTGAATCGCACCGATTGCAGTGGCTTGCTCGGTGTTCAGGCGTAAACGTTCACCTTCGACGGAATAGCTATCGCGCCAGTCTTGCGTTGAAGGCGCGGCACTTTTCAGGTCGCATAAACCTTTGACGCGCAGCGCTTGTAGCCCTGTTTCGCTGATTTCCAGCTCGCTCACCTGATGCCGCCAGATGATATTTTGTCGAACTGCCGCCAAAGCCTGTTGCTGCTTAGGTGCACGTTTCAGGCTATTAAGATCGGTGGCTTTACCTTCTTCAGTGGCAAACCAGTACCACAACGGCGCGTGGTGTGCGGGTTTCCCCTGGCGCAGCAAAATGGGCAGCGCGTGGAAAAGCACATCGCCAAGCGGATGGTGATAATACTCAGCAGCCCACAGCAGAACGCGCCACAGTGAAACAGGAAACAACGAAGCGCCATCCAGAACTTCAGCAACAGGTTTTAGTTCATTAATCGGCAATTCGCTGTGTTCACTAACGGCGACAACAATCCCGACAGCCTGGCGTTTACCAAACGGCACCATGACGCGACAGCCTGATTCCACCTGCATTCCATCAGGAACGAAGTAGTCAAAAGTACGGGCAAGGGGAACCGGCAAAGCGACGTGGGCGACAGGCATGAATGCATCCAGGCTGATAAAAATGACGAGATAGTGTACACTGTGTGTTCCAGAAAATGCGGATCAGTTTGCATCCATTCGCGGGGTTCTGTATGATTCGCCGCCTTTGATGCGCAGTTTTTGGTATCAAAAAACCTAATTTATCAACTTCGCGTGGTGTCTGGCGTTAGGGCTGGAAGAGCGACGCGGCCTTATACAGAGGTTTTCCATGAAAAAGAATATTCACCCGAACTACGCAGAAATTACTGCAAACTGCTCATGTGGTAATTCTATCAAGATTCGCTCTACCGTGGGTCATGATCTGAACCTGGACGTCTGTGGCGAATGCCACCCGTTCTACACTGGCAAGCAGCGTGATGTTGCTACCGGTGGCCGCGTTGACCGCTTCAACAAGCGTTTCAGCGTTCCAGGCGCGAAGAAGTAATTCGCCGACGGTAAGAGAAAGGCGCCTAACGGCGCCTTTTTTGTTATTCCTGACCCGTCCTAAATAGCGTTGACACATTTAACTCGCAGGCAGAGGAAAATGTGATGAACCAATATGTTAAACGCACACAACGCGATTACCCTCTATCCTTTAAACTGGCCGTTGTCGAACAGGTCGAAAAAGGGGAAATGACTTACCGTCAGGCGCAAGACCGCTACGGTATTCAGGGTAGCCACACCGTCATGACGTGGTTGCGCAGATACGGTCAACTCGACTGGCACTCCCCCTCTCTCGCAAGAAAGTGCGGAGCTACTATGCCCAAAATACCTCTTACTCCCGAACAACGGATCAAAGAACTCGAGCAGCAACTGGCTGAATCAGAAATAAAAGCCCAGTTTTTTGAAGCTGTCGTGAAGGTAATGAATACCGAGTTCGGAACCACACTGACAAAAAAGCAGTTGGCCACCTTATCACGCAAGCACAAACGCCGGGACTCACAGTAATGCGTGCTTGCCGGTTCATGGGGATCAGCCGACAGGCGTGGTATCAATCCCTGCAACGTGAGCGCGGAAGAGAAAGACAGGCGCAGCATATCGTTGAACAGGTGACGACCATCCGGCTACACCAGCCCCGGCTGGGGACACGTAAACTGCATTATTTATTGCGACAGCAACCAGAGCCGGCACTCCATGTCGGTCGGGATCGTTTGTTCCAGATACTGCGTGGCGCACGATTACTGGTAATACCGAAACGGGCGTATCACAAAACGACTCAAAGCCATCATCGCTTTTATCGTCATCCTAACTTATTGAAGGCGGGAGAAAATCAGGTTGTTGCCAGCCGCCCGGAGCAGGTGTGGGTCGCGGATATCACGTACCTTCCCCTGCGTAAGGGAACGGCGTACCTCAGTCTGATAACAGACGTCTGGTCGAGAAAAATCGTGGGATATCATGTGCATGAAAGTCTGCATACCCATCATGTGGCTAAGGCGTTCAGAATGGCGCTGGTCAGCAGGCGTACAGCACATCCACTGGTGCATCACTCAGATCGGGGTGTGCAGTACTGTTCAACAGAATATCAGGCACTACACCAACGCCATGGGGTCATCTGCTCGATGACAGACGGGTATGACTGTTATCAGAATGCGCTGGCGGAACGGGTAAACGGGATATTAAAAATGGAATATCTGCTCGGGAAGCCAGAAGATATCGGACAGGCAAGAAAGATGGTCAGGGAGTCGGTGGAAATCTACAACACGCGGCGGCCACATCTGTCGCTAAAATACAAAACGCCCGATGAAGTTCATCGGGCGTTGTAAGGCCGAAAAGTGTCAACCTATAGCAGGACTAGTCATCCCGTCATCATTCAAGCCGTAGGGGTGTTGGCTGCACTCACTCACCCCAGTCACTTACTTCAGTAAGCTCCCGGGGATTTGCTCCCTTGCCGCCTACCTACGACTCGAATGCTATAGGGAATAAGGATAATTTCTGTAACTAGTATTCCCAGGTCTCTGGATCAATCCCCAACTCGCGCATGATCACCTTCGCTGCTTCAGGAATCTCATCACTACGTTCTTTACGCAGGTCCGCATCGTTTGGCAGCGGTTGACCAGTAAACGCATGCAGAAATGCTTCACATAGCAGCTCACTGTTGGTTGCGTGACGCAGGTTATTCACCTGGCGACGGGTACGCTCATCGGTGAGGATTTTTAACACCTTCAGAGGAATGGAAACCGTAATTTTCTTTACTTGCTCACTCTTCTTCCCGTGCTCAGCGTAAGGGCTGATATATTCGCCGCTCCATTCAGCCATGAGATACTTAATCCTCTTATCAATATAAATGTGCTTCAATCGGACAACACACGACAGAAGCGATTTTCTGGACGTAGTGTACAGCGTTTATTGATCCGCGGTCTGCGGCGCTATCACCCTAAAGCGTATAATTTTAACGGCTATTGCGCGTTTGCTCAATCTATACGCAAAGAAGTTTAGATGTCCAGATGTATTGACGTCTAACTCAGCAGTGTTTACTCTGGTCTCTGACTTTTATTCGACCAGCAAGGATTCGAGAGCCATGACGCGTAAACAGGCAACTATCGCAGTACGTAGCGGTTTGAACGATGACGAGCAATACGGCTGCGTTGTACCCCCTATCCATCTTTCCAGTACTTATAATTTCACCGGATTTAATGAACCGCGCGCGCATGATTACTCGCGCCGTGGCAATCCTACGCGTGATGTCGTACAGCGTGCGCTGGCCGAACTGGAAGGTGGTGCGGGCGCAGTGCTGACAAATACCGGCATGTCAGCAATCCATCTGGTCACGACCGTTTACCTGAAACCAGGCGACCTGCTGGTGGCTCCGCATGACTGCTACGGTGGCAGCTACCGCCTGTTTGATAGTCTGGCAAAACGCGGCGCCTATCGCGTTTTGTTTGTTGATCAAGGTGATGAAGCTGCATTAAATGCAGCACTGGCCGAAAAACCGAAGCTGGTGCTGGTCGAAAGCCCAAGTAATCCCTTGTTACGCGTGGTAGATATTGCGAAAATCTGCGCCGCAGCGCGTGAAGTTGGGGCAATCAGCGTGGTGGATAACACCTTCCTTAGCCCGGCTCTGCAAAATCCGCTGGCCCTGGGTGCAGATTTGGTTCTGCATTCTTGTACTAAATACCTGAACGGTCACTCAGATGTGGTCGCAGGTGTTGTGATTGCGAAAGACGCTGAAACCGTGACTGAGCTTGCCTGGTGGGCAAACAACATTGGTGTCACCGGCAGCGCTTTCGATAGTTACCTGCTGCTGCGCGGCCTGCGTACACTCTCACCTCGTATGGAAGTGGCACAACGCAACGCCCAGGCGATTGTTGATTTCCTGCAAACGCAACCGCTGGTGAAAAAGCTTTATCATCCATCGCTGCCTGAAAACCAGGGCCATGAAATTGCGGCTCGTCAGCAAAAAGGTTTTGGCGCGATGCTGAGTTTTGAATTTAACGGTGACGAGCAAACGCTGCGTCGTTTCCTGAGTAGCCTGACTCTCTTCACGTTAGCGGAATCGCTGGGTGGAGTAGAAAGTTTGATTTCACACGCGGCGACGATGACCCATGCGGGCATGGCTCCAGAAGCGCGTGCGGCAGCGGGGATTTCAGAAACCTTGTTGCGTATTTCTACTGGCATTGAAGATAGCGAAGATTTAATTGCTGACCTGGAAAATGCCTTCCGGGTTGCAGCCGAGGGGTAAGCATGAGTGTTTCAGCACCAACAGGGGCGTCGGGTCGTCAACTGCATAAATTTGGCGGCAGTAGTCTGGCCGATGTGAAGTGTTACCTGCGCGTTGCAGGGATCATGGCCGAGTATTCTAAGCCTGGCGACATGATGGTGGTTTCTGCCGCCGGTAGCACAACTAACCAGTTGATTAACTGGCTAAAATTGAGCCAAAGCGATCGTCTTTCTGCTCATCAGGTTCAGCAGGCGCTACGTCGTTACCAAAGTGACCTGATTAGCGGCCTGGTGGCAGCGGATGTTGCTGATACTCTGATTGGTCAGTTTATTCACGATCTTGAGCGTCTGGCGGGTTTGCTTGACGGCAAAATGACTGACGCGGTGTATGCCGAAGTCGTGGGTCATGGTGAAATTTGGTCTGCACGCCTGATGTCTGCGGTGTTGAATCAATTAGGTCATCCAGCGGCCTGGCTTGATGCGCGTGAATTTATGCGCGCTGAACGTTCGGCGCAACCTCAAGTAAATGAAGGTTTATCCTGGCCTTTGCTGCAAGAACTTATGGCGCAACATCCGCATAAGCGCCTCGTCGTTACCGGCTTTATTTGCCGTAATGATGCGGGTGAAACCGTGCTGCTTGGCCGTAATGGTTCTGACTATTCCGCCACTCAAATTGGTGCATTGGCTGGGGTTTCCCGCGTGACCATCTGGAGTGACGTTGCCGGGGTTTACAGCGCTGACCCACGTAAAGTGAAAGATGCGTGCTTGCTGCCACTTTTGCGCCTGGATGAAGCGAGTGAGCTGGCTCGCCTGGCCGCTCCTGTCCTGCACGCCCGTACCTTGCAGCCTGTTTCTGGTAGCGATATCGACCTGCAATTACGTTGCAGCTATTCACCAGAACAAGGTTCAACACGTATCGAGCGTGTGCTGGCTTCCGGTACTGGCGCACGTATCGTCACCAGCCACGATGATGTCTGCCTGATTGAACTGCAGGTTTCCCCGCAGCAAGATTTTAAGCTGGCACACAAAGAGCTGGATACGTTGTTAAAACGTGCCCAGATTCGCCCGCTGTCGGTTGGCGTTCATCCCGATCGTAACCTGCTGCAACTTTGCTATACCTCAGAAGTTGCCGGCAGCGTGTTAGAAACGCTCACGAAAGCTAACCTGCCGGGCGAATTACGTCTGCGTGAAGGCCTGGCGCTGGTGGCGATGGTGGGCGCAGGCGTATGTCGTAACCCGCTGCATAGCCACCGCTTCTGGCAGCAGTTGAAAGACCAGCCTGTTGAGTTTATCTGGCAGTCTGAAGACGGAATTAGTTTGGTTGCGGTACTGCGTGTTGGCCCAACTGAAAATCTCATCAAGGGTCTGCATAAGTCCCTGTTCCGCGCTGAAAAACGTGTTGGTCTGGTGCTTTTCGGTAAAGGGAATATTGGTTCTCGCTGGCTGGAATTGTTCGCCCGCGAGCAAGAAACTATTTCTGCTCGTACCGGTTTTGAATTCGTTCTGGCGGGTGTTGTAGATAGCCGCCGCAGTTTGCTGAATTACGAAGGGCTGGATGCCAGCCGCGCGCTCGCTTTCTTTAACGACGAAGCGGTAGAGCAGGATGAAGAATCCCTGTTCCAGTGGATGCGTTCGCATCCGTATGACGACTTGGTGGTTCTGGATGTGACGGCGAGTGAGCAATTGGCCGATCAGTATCTTGATTTCGCCAGCCACGGTTTCCACGTGATCAGCGCCAATAAACTGGCCGGTGCCAGCAACAGCCAGAAGTACCGTGAAATTCGCAATGCCTTTACCAAGACAGGCCGCCACTGGTTGTATAACGCCACCGTGGGTGCAGGTTTGCCGGTCAACCATACCGTTCGTGACCTGCGTGAAAGCGGCGACTCAATTCTTGCCATCAGCGGTATTTTCTCCGGTACGCTCTCCTGGCTGTTCCTGCAATTCGATGGCACGGTGCCGTTTACCGATTTGGTGGACCAGGCCTGGCAGCAAGGGTTGACTGAACCAGACCCGCGCGTTGATCTTTCCGGTAAAGACGTGATGCGCAAGCTGGTGATTCTTGCCCGTGAAGCAGGTTATGACATCGAGCCAGATCAGGTGCGCGTTGAATCGCTGGTAACAAACGGTAGTGAAACTGGTTCAATTGACCATTTCTTTGAAAATGGCGATGAGCTGAACGAACAGATGGTTCAGCGTTTTGAAGCGGCTCAGGAAATGGGTCTGGTGTTACGTTACGTGGCGCGTTTCGATGCCAATGGTAAAGCGCGTGTCGGCGTGGAGGCGGTGCGCCCTGAGCACCCGTTGGCTTCGCTGCTGCCGTGCGATAACGTCTTCGCCATCGAAAGCCGCTGGTATCGCGATAACCCGCTGGTGATTCGTGGGCCTGGCGCTGGTCGGGATGTGACGGCTGGCGCTATTCAGTCGGATCTCAACCGTTTGGCGCAGTTGCTGTAAACGGTGCAGTGACAGAAATACCGAGGCCAGCTTTAGCTGGCCTTTTTTCATCCTCCCCCTCGAACATGAATAAATTTCAACTTGAGTGAGAAATCCTCATTTCTTGTGTTGAATTTTCTGTTGACGACGTCACGCTTTTCCTTCATCTTGCTATCTGGACGTCTAAACGTCTGGATAGCAACAAAACACAACATCACATAATAAAATGCGATTAATGAGGTAAGGGTATGAGCTTTTTTCACGCCAACCAGCGGGAAGCACTGAATCAGAGTCTGGCCGAAGTCGCCGGGCAAATTAACGTTTCCTTTGAATTTTTCCCGCCGCGCACCAGTGAAATGGAACAAACCCTGTGGAGCTCAATTGATCGACTCAGCAGCCTGAAGCCAAAATTTGTCTCCGTGACTTACGGCGCAAACTCGGGCGAACGTGACCGCACGCATAGCATCATCAAAGGCATTAAAGACCGCACCGGTCTGGAAGCGGCACCGCACCTGACTTGTATTGATGCAACGCGCGATGAACTGCGTGCTATCGCGCAGGATTACTGGAATAACGGTATCCGTCATATCGTGGCTCTGCGCGGTGATTTACCGCCAGGCGGCGGCAAACCGGATATGTACGCTTCTGACCTGGTGACGTTACTTAAAGATGTCGGTGACTTTGATATTTCTGTCGCCGCTTACCCGGAAGTTCATCCTGAAGCGAAAAGTGCGCAGGCTGATCTTATCAACCTGAAGCGCAAGATTGATGCCGGTGCAAACCGCGCTATTACTCAGTTCTTCTTCGATGTAGAAAGTTATCTGCGCTTCCGCGACCGCTGCGCCGCTGCGGGTATCGACGTTGAAATCGTGCCGGGTATTCTGCCGGTCAGTAACTACAAGCAGGCACACAAATTTGCCACCATGACCAATGTGCGCGTTCCGCACTGGATGGCGCAAATGTTTGAAGGCCTGGATGACGACGCGGAAACTCGCAAAATGGTCGGTGCTAATATTGCGATGGATATGGTGAAAATTCTCAGCCGTGAAGGCGTGAAAGACTTCCACTTCTATACGCTAAACCGCGCAGAGATGAGTTACGCAATTTGCCACACGCTGGGTGTTCGCCCGACTATCTGATTGAAGAAAATGGCCCGCAAGGGCCATGACTTTCTCCGCAGTAAACTCACATCCATTCTCCTGATTTCCTTCGAACTTTTAATTCTTAATTTTGAAAGTTTATGGGGTTGTCGACGTTTTGTTAAAAAAACTTTTGCTACCTTGCCTCTGGTCAGAAGGTAATAACTATCAAATCTGTAGTTTTTTTCATCTATAACTTATCTGCAGAGATGTATATCCTGGTACTACAACAGTGAAAGGGAGCAGGAAGATGAGCACGAACGAAAACGATCATAATACGTTGTCAGCAGGAAAGTGCCCGTTTCATCAGGGCAGTCAGGATGTAAGCGCAGGAGCGGGTACAAGCACTCGTGACTGGTGGCCAAAGCAACTCCGTGTTGACCTCCTCAATCAGCACTCTAACCGTTCAAACCCCCTGGGCGAAGATTTTGACTACCGGAAAGAATTCAGCAAACTTGATTATTCTGCTCTGAAAGGCGACCTCAAAGCCCTGTTAACCGATTCTCAGCCATGGTGGCCTGCTGATTGGGGCAGCTATGCCGGGCTGTTCATTCGTATGGCCTGGCATGGTGCTGGCACCTATCGTTCAGTCGATGGTCGTGGTGGCGCAGGCCGTGGTCAGCAGCGTTTTGCTCCTCTTAATTCCTGGCCGGATAACGTTAGCCTTGATAAAGCCCGTCGCCTGCTGTGGCCTATTAAACAGAAATATGGTCAGAAAATATCCTGGGCCGATCTTTATGTGTTAGCGGGGAACGTGGCGCTGGAAAACTCCGGTTTCCGTACCTTCGGTTTTGGCGCTGGGCGTGAAGACGTTTGGGAGCCAGACCTTGATGTGAACTGGGGTAATGAAAAAGCCTGGCTTGAGCATCGTGATCCTGAAGCGCTCGCCAAACGCCCATTGGCCGCGACCGAAATGGGGCTGATTTATGTTAACCCGGAAGGGCCAAATGCCAGTGGTGAACCGCTCTCCGCGGCCGCTGCCATTCGTGCGACTTTTGGCAATATGGGGATGAACGACGAAGAGACTGTCGCGCTTATCGCGGGTGGTCATACGCTGGGTAAAACCCACGGTGCGGCGGAAGCAACCCATGTAGGAGTCGATCCGGAAGCCGCGCCAATTGAAGCGCAGGGTTTAGGCTGGACGAGCAGCCACGGCTCAGGTGCAGGTGCTGATGCGATTACTTCTGGCCTGGAAGTCGTCTGGTCACAAACGCCAACGCAGTGGAGTAACTACTTCTTCGAGAACCTGTTCAAATTTGAATGGGTACAGACGCGCAGCCCGGCTGGTGCCATTCAGTTTGAAGCTGTAAATGCGCCAGAAATCATTCCTGATCCTTTTGACCCCTCGAAAAAACGTAAGCCAACAATGTTGGTTACCGACCTGACGCTGCGTTTTGACCCAGAATTCGAGAAAATTTCACGTCGTTTCCTTAATGATCCTCAGGCATTCAATGAAGCCTTTGCCCGCGCATGGTTCAAGCTGACTCACCGCGATATGGGGCCAGTAGCGCGTTATATCGGCCCGGAAGTGCCAAGAGAAGAACTGATTTGGCAGGATCCGTTGCCGAAAGCGACATTCAGCCCAACACCAGCAGATATCGACCACCTGAAAGCAGAAATTGCCCGTTCCGGTTTGTCAGTGAGTGAACTGGTGTCTGTCGCCTGGGCATCGGCCTCTACTTTCCGTGGCGGCGATAAACGTGGCGGTGCTAATGGTGCGCGCCTGGCACTGGCACCTCAGCGTAGCTGGGATGTGAATGCGACGGCAGCGCGTGCTCTGCCAGCGCTGGAAGCGATTCAGAAAGCCTCTGGTAAAGTATCTTTGGCCGATATCATTGTACTGGCCGGTGTGGTGGGTGTTGAGCAGGCAGCGGAAGCGGCTGGCATCAGCGTACGTGTTCCGTTTATTCCGGGGCGTGTGGACGCCAGCCAGGATCAGACCGATATCGAGATGTTCAACCTGCTTGAGCCAGCGGCAGACGGGTTCCGTAACTACCGTGCTCGCGTGGATGCGGCGACAACAGAATCCCTGCTGATTGATAAAGCACAGCAACTGACGCTGACCGCACCAGAACTCACCGTGCTGGTAGGTGGTTTGCGTGCGCTGGGTGCGAATTTTGATGGCGGTAAACAAGGTGTATTCACCGATCGTCTTGGCGTGCTCAGTAACGATTTCTTTGTCAACCTGCTGGATATGCGCACCGAATGGAAAGCGACCGATGACTCTTCTGAGTTGTTTGAAGGCCGCGATCGTCAGTCGGGTGAGGTGAAACATCTGGCGACTCGTGCAGACCTGGTCTTTGGTTCCAATGCGGTTCTGCGTGCGCTGGCGGAAGTGTATGCCAGTGGCGATGCTAAAGAGAAGTTTGTGAAAGACTTTGTTGCAGCCTGGGTGAAAGTGATGAATCTGGATCGCTTTGACCTGAAATAATCTGCTATCTGACATGAAAATCCCCGCGTAAGTGCGGGGATTTTTTATGGGTATTATTCCCAGGCTTCTAACTGGCGCTGACCGTACTGGTCAGCAACTAACAGCGCGGCAATGGCTTGATCAACTGTTACACCGCCAGGCATATTGTGGATAGTTTCGCCTTCCGCACAGGCAGTTCTCGCAACAATGCGCATTTTTTCTGCAACTTCAGTTTTGATATCCAGCTGTGCCAGCGTGAGCGGTAAACCCACCGAGTGACACAGTGCGGCAACGGTTTCGAACTCTTCTTGCGAGGCGTTTTCCAGCACTAACTGGGTCAGCGTACCGAAAGCCACTTTTTCGCCATGATAGAAATGATGCGCATCTGGAATTGCGGTCAAACCGTTATGAATTGCATGAGCCGCCGCGAGGCCGCCGCTTTCAAAACCGACGCCGCTCAAATAGGTGTTGGCTTCGATGACGCGTTCCAGTGCTGGCGTAACAACATGCTGCTCTGCTGCAAGCATCGCTTTTTCACCCTCTTCGAGCAGTGTGTTGTAGCACAATTCTGCCAGAGCAAGCGCGGCCTGGGTGCAACGGCCACCCGCCATGGTTGTCGCTCCGCTGCGGGAACAGGCGCGGGCTTCAAACCAGGTCGCCAGAGCATCACCAATCCCTGCAGCCAGTAAACGAGCGGGTGCACCGGCGACGATTTTAGTGTCGACAATAACCATTTCGGGGTTGTTGGGGAGCAGCAGATAACGGTCGAATTCGCCGGTATCGGTATAAATAACGGAAAGGGCGCTACATGGAGCGTCTGTGGAGGCAATGGTCGGAGCTATCGCGACCGGAACATCTATAAAGTGCGCCAGTGCTTTTGCGGTATCGAGCGTTTTTCCGCCACCGATACCCAGTATTGCACAGCACTGCATTTTTTCTGCCACGGCGCGTAAACGATTTATTTCATTTTGCGAACATTCACCGCCAAATGGCGCGACCTCTAGCGCTAATCCGGCATCCTTCATGCTTTTGCTTAATGCTTCCTGCGCAAAACCTAATACAAATTTATCACCCACGACCAGCCAACGTTCGGCCAGTGGGCTCAGATATTCTCCTAGTCTTGTAATGACATCGGCACCCTGGATGTATTTACTCGGTGATTGAATGATGCGATCCATACTTTATTTCCCTTATAAGTGGATAGGGTCAAGTCCGTGAGTCGAGTCTTGCCCGAACTTCACTACTACTGACTCTACCGTAGGGGGGTTGAGTATTTGTTGAGCTACATCTAACGGCAGGGTGATCGTTTCGCAGACTGGCAGTTAATATCGTGGGTGGCACCGCATAGGGGTAAAAACAAAAACCCCGCTTGCGCGGGGTTTGAAAACTGCCTGATTTCGGGCTTAACCCGTGTTACGCATACCTGCCGCAACACCGGCAATGGTCACCATCAGCGCCTGTTCTACCTGCGCATTTGGTTCCTCACCTTTCTCTTCCAGTTGACGAGAACGGTGCAGCAATTCAGCCTGCAATACGTTCAACGGATCGGTGTAGATGTTACGTAACTGGATAGATTCGGCGATCCACGGCAAGTCGGCCATCAGATGGGAATCGTTGGCGATATCCAGCACCACTTTGATATCCGCTTCCAGTTGGTCGCGTAGCTGTTTACCTAGCTTCCACAGTTCCGGTTTCACCAGACGTTGGTCGTAGTATTCCGCCAACCACAAGTCAGCTTTGGCAAAGACCATTTCCAGCATCCCAAGGCGTGTCGAGAAGAATGGCCAGTCGCGGCACATCGTTTCCAGCACATCTTGTTTGCCATCTTCGACAACTTTTTGTAACGCGGCACCCGCGCCCAACCAGGCTGGAAGCATCAGACGGTTCTGCGTCCAGGCGAAAATCCACGGAATGGCTCGCAGAGACTCAACGCCACCGTTAGGTTTACGTTTCGCAGGGCGTGAACCCAGCGGCAGTTTACCTAGTTCCAGCTCTGGTGTTGCTGAACGGAAATACGGCACGAAGTCTTCGTTTTCGCGGATATACCCACGATACATATCACAGGAGGTCGCAGACAGATCCTCCATGATATGTTTCCACTCTTTCTTCGGCTCTGGCGGCGGCAGCAGGTTAGCTTCAAGAATCGCACTGGTGTAGAGCGACAGGCTGCTGATAGTGATTTCCGGCAGACCGTATTTGAAGCGAATCATCTCGCCTTGTTCAGTCACGCGCAGGCCGCCTTTCAGGCTGCCCGGAGGTTGAGAAAGCAGAGCTGCATGCGCTGGCGCACCGCCACGACCAATAGAACCGCCGCGTCCGTGGAACAGCGTCAGGGTAATTCCGGCTTTCTCGCAGGTTTTGATCAGCGCATCTTGTGCCTGATACTGCGCCCAGGATGCCGCCATCACGCCTGCGTCTTTTGCCGAGTCAGAATAGCCAATCATGACCATCTGTTTGCCCTGAATAAAGCCGCGATACCAGTCGATATTCAGCAACTGAGTCATTACGTCGTCGGCGTTGTTCAGGTCGTCGAGGGTTTCGAACAGTGGAGCCACAGGCAGCGCGAAAGTGCAGCCCGCTTCTTTGAGTAACAGGTGAACCGCCAGCACGTCCGACGGCGTTTTTGCCATCGAAATCACGTAAGCCGCGATTGAACCACGTGGAGCTTCGGCAATGACTTTGCAGGTATCCAGCACTTCGCGAGTTTCTTCGCTCGGTTCCCACTGGCGCGGCAAAAGTGGACGCTTAGAGTTCAATTCACGGATCAAGAAGGCTTGTTTGTCCGCCTCGGACCAGCTTTCGTAATCACCAATGCCCAGGTAGCGAGTCATCTCGCCCAGCGCTTCGGTATGGCGAGTACTTTCCTGGCGGACATCAATGCGCACCAACGGAACGCCGAAGCATTTCACGCGGCGCAAGGTGTCGAGTAACTGACCGTTAGCGATAATGCCCATACCGCAAGCTTGTAGCGACTGGTAACACGCGTAGAGCGGATCCCAAAGCTGTTCGTTTTGCGTCAGTAAACCTTCTGGTTTTGGCAGATGCTGGCCTTTCAGGCGTGCTTCCAGCCAGGCTTGAGTCACCATTAATTGCTGACGAATACCTTTCATGATGCAACGGTACGGCTCTTGTGCGGCGTCCGGGCCTGCAAGTTCGCTCAGTTCAGGCGTGCATTCCACCATCGAAAGCTCAGAAATCAGCACCTGAATATCGCGCAGGAACAGGTCGGTGGCTTTCCAGCGGCTGAGCAACAGCACGTGGCGGGTAATATCGGCGGTCACGTTCGGGTTGCCGTCGCGGTCGCCGCCCATCCAGGAGGTGAATCGTACCGGGACGAAATCGACCGGCAGTTTGTAATTCAGATTGTCTTCGAGTTGCTCGTTCAGTTCGCGCAGGTAGTTAGGAACCCCTTCCCACAGGCTGTTTTCAACTACCGCAAAACCCCATTTCGCTTCATCTACAGGGGACGGGCGGTATTTACGGATTTCATCGGTGTGCCAGGCCTGTGCCACCAGTTGGCGCAGACGGCGCATAATCTGGTTACGTTCGTAATCGGCAATGTCGCTATGGTCGAGTTGTTTCAGGCAGCTGTTTACTTCAACCAACTTGTGAATCAGGGTGCGGCGGGTGATTTCGGTTGGGTGTGCGGTCAGAACTAATTCTAATGACAGCGATTCAACAGCATCACGAACGGCATCTTCGCTAATATCCGGCTGATTTTTTAATTTTTGGAGTGTCTTAGCGATA
This sequence comes from Buttiauxella sp. S19-1, assembly GCF_022134725.1. Lineage (NCBI taxonomy): Bacteria > Pseudomonadati > Pseudomonadota > Gammaproteobacteria > Enterobacterales > Enterobacteriaceae > Buttiauxella > Buttiauxella sp. S19-1. The sequence goes on along the minus strand of NZ_JAHWLU010000038.1, from coordinate 14,589 downwards.
ACTTCGGGATTGCTGGCGGCTTCGCCATTAGCGGAAATACTGTGATATTGCTCGGCGGTGTTGGCCAGGTTCAGGAACTGGCTGAATGCACGGGCTACAGGGAGTAGTTCGTCATTAGACAGGTTCTGTAACGTGGTGAGCAACTCTTGACGGTTCGCTTCATTGCCCGCTCGTGACGATTTCGACAACTTACGGATTGTTTCTACCCGGTCAAGGATGTTTTCACCTAATGCATCTTTGATGGTATCCCCGAGCAACTTGCCGAGCATACTGACATTACTTCGCAAAGCGGAATATTGTTCGTTCATTGTAGTCCCACACACCCCATCTTTTTATGTAACTTAATTTCACCCGTGAAGGTTCAACACCGTCTTTATAAAGCCACGTAAGTTATCATTCGTCAATTGCTACGAAATCGTTTCAGCAAACGAATAAATGGCGCTAATTCATGAAATTTAATTACTAACTTCGTGGATAAGCGTTTCTTATGAGGATCCGCTAAAAAGCAGCTGAAAAAGGGGGCAAAACCCCCTGAATCGCTATTTTTCAATGCCAGCAAAAATGATGCACAACCTGTGTAATGAGTTTGCGAGTTGGCTCGATAAACCGTGTTTCGAGGTATTCGTCCGGCTGGTGTGCCTGGTTTATAGAACCTGGTCCCAGAACCAGCGTCGGGCAAATGGTCTGAATAAATGGTGCTTCGGTGCAGTAGTTCACCACTTCTGTTTGCGCGCCTAATAACTTTTCGACCACTTGTACTAGCTGGTGGTCTTTGGCGCACTCATAGCCCGGAATCGGCGGGTGAAGTTCAGAAACCGTCAGGCGGCCTGGCCATTTCTGGCTTACCGGTTCCAGCGCTTCGTTAAGCAAACCGTTAAGATCATTTAACGTAAGGCCCGGAAGCGGGCGAATATCCATATGCAGTTCACAACAGGCACAAATACGGTTGGCGGCATCGCCACCGCTGATATGGCCGAGGTTTAGCGTTGGATACGGCACGGTGAAGGCATCGTGGTGATAACGCTCTTTCAGCGTGTTTTTCAGCGACATGATGTGGCCGATTGCGTCGTGCATCAGTTCGATAGCGTTCACGCCACGAGCGGGATCGCTGGAGTGACCGGACTGGCCTAGAATGCGAATCGCGTTAGAGATATGGCCTTTGTGGGCGCGCACTGGCTGCAACGAAGTCGGCTCACCAATAATGGCGCAGTCCGGGCGTATGCTGGTGTTTTCAGAGAAATAGCGTGCGCCCGCCATAGTCGTTTCTTCATCGGCGGTTGCCAGAATATAGAGCGGCTTTTTAAGCGTCGTCACATCCACATCGCGCAGCGCATCGAGAATAAAGGCGAAGAAACCTTTCATATCGGCAGTGCCGAGGCCGTACAGTTTATTTTCATGTTCGGTCAGCGTGAACGGATCGCGTGTCCAGCGGCCATCGTCGAACGGAACGGTATCCGTGTGACCCGCCAGCAACAACCCACCGGCACCGGTACCGGTGCTCGCCAGCATATTGAATTTATTACGTGTACCTGGTACGGGTTGTATTTCGACATTAAAGCCAAGATCGCGGAACCAGTCCGCCAGCAAATTGATTAAAGACTGATTGCTCTGATCCAATGCACTGTCGGTAGCGCTGATGGAAGGGGTGGCGATCAATGCGCGGTAAATCTCGATAAAAGGAGGTAATTTCATCTTCACTGTTGACAGGCCTTAGCTCAGGTTGGTATACATAATCATGCAGTAATATTGAATAAAAATACATTATTACCTGCCGCGATGGAACCCCTGGTTCCGGTGGATTGAACCACGTCGTTGTACGTTGGGTGATGGCTTTCAGCTGACACCTTTAGCAGACACAACCTAAGAAGGTGTACAGCCGAGATGTTGAATACGCTGATTGTTGGTGCCAGCGGTTATGCAGGCGCAGAGCTTGTGACCTATTTGAATCGCCATCCTCATATGAACATAACCGCTTTGACGGTTTCAGCGCAAAGTAATGACGCAGGAAAATTGATATCTGATTTGCATCCGCAATTAAAAGGTATCGTGGACATGCCGTTACTGCCAATGTCGGATATCAGCGAATTTACCGATGGTGTGGATGTTGTTTTTCTTGCCACAGCCCATGAAGTCAGCCATGACCTGGCACCGCAGTTTCTTGCGAAAGGCTGCGTTGTCATTGACTTGTCCGGTGCATTCCGCGTCAACGATGCTAAGTTTTATCAACTCTATTACGGCTTTACGCATCAGCACCCTGAATTGCTTGAGCAGGCGGTTTATGGCCTAGCGGAATGGCAGAGCGACAGAATAAAAGAAACCAGTTTAATTTCTGTGCCTGGCTGCTATCCAACGGCCTCCCAACTGGCGTTAAAACCTCTGATTGAAGCGGGTTTGCTGGATTTAAACCAGTGGCCGGTGATTAACGCAACCAGCGGTGTGAGCGGTGCAGGGCGCAAAGCGGCGATCTCTAACAGTTTCTGCGAAGTGAGCCTGCAACCGTATGGCATTTTTAATCATCGCCATCATCCAGAAATTGTCACGCATCTCGGGACTCCAGTGATTTTCACTCCACACTTGGGCAATTTCCCGCGCGGGATTCTGGCGACCATTACTTGCCGCCTGAAAGCCGGGGTGACCCAGCAGCAAGTCGCCGAGGTGTTTAATCAGGCTTATCAAGATAAACCGTTAGTGCGCCTGTATGACAAAGGCGTGCCAGCACTGAAAAACGTGGTTGGCCTGCCGTTCTGCGATATTGGTTTCGCAGTGCAGGGCGAGCATCTGATTGTCGTCGCGACCGAAGATAACCTTCTGAAAGGCGCGTCGGCCCAGGCTGTGCAGTGCCTGAATATTCGTTTTGGCTTTGCCGAAACGCAGTCTCTTATTTAATCGGCTGGGTGAATGATGAATCCATTAATTATCAAATTAGGCGGCGTACTGCTGGATAGCGAAGAAGCGCTGGAGCGCTTGTTTACCGCGCTGGTGAACTATCGTCAGTCCCATCAACGTCCGCTGGTGATTGTTCACGGTGGTGGCTGTGTGGTTGATGAGCTGATGAAAAAGCTCTCCTTACCGGTGACCAAGAAAAACGGCCTGCGTGTTACGCCTGCTGACCAGATTGACATTATTACCGGTGCGCTGGCGGGTACGGCGAACAAAACGTTGTTGGCGTGGGCCAAAAAACATGACATCAATGGTGTCGGTCTTTGCCTCGGCGATGGCGACAGCGTCACGGTGACCAAACTCGATGAAGCATTGGGCCATGTCGGCCTTGCAAAGCCAGGTTCAGCTAAGCTGATTACCACGCTGCTGGATTCCGGTTTCCTGCCGATTGTTAGCTCTATTGGCGTTACCGCTGAAGGCGAGCTGATGAACGTCAATGCCGATCAGGCCGCTACGGCACTGGCTGCCACGCTCGGCGCGGATCTCATTCTGCTGTCAGACGTCAGCGGTATTCTGGATGGCAAAGGTCAACGTATTGCGGAAATGACGGCGGCAAAAGCCGAGCAGTTGATCGCTCAAGGCATTATTACCGACGGCATGATTGTTAAGGTTAACGCGGCGCTGGATGCAGCACGTACGCTGGGTCGCCCGGTGGATATTGCGTCATGGCGTCACGCGGAGCAGTTACCTTCTTTATTTAACGGCGTGGCCATTGGCACCCGTATTCTGGCTTAGTTTTGAAAGGATAAGACAATGCAAAATCACGGCATCAAAAAAATCGTTCTCGCTTATTCTGGCGGCCTTGATACTTCAGCCATCATTCCATGGCTGAAAGAAAACTACGGCGGCTGTGAAGTGGTCGCTTGTGTGGTGGATATCGGCCAGGATCGTGAAGACCTGAAAGGTGTTGAGCAAAAAGCACTGCGCTCTGGCGCAACTGAGTGTTATGTCGTTGATGCGCGTGAAGAATTCATCAGCGATTACGTCTATCCAGTATTGCAGACTGGCGCACTGTACGAAGGCAGCTACCTGCTGGGTACGTCTATGGCGCGTCCGCTGATTGCGAAAGCACTGGTTGATGTCGCCACTAAAGTGGGCGCCGATGCGCTGTGCCACGGTGCGACCGGCAAAGGTAACGACCAGGTCCGTTTCGAATCCACCTGGGCTGCACTGGCTCCACATCTGAAAGTGGTTGCACCATGGCGTGAGTGGGATTTGCGTTCCCGTGAAGCGTTGCTGGATTACCTGAAAGAGCGTGATATTCCGACCACCGCGTCACTTGAGAAAATCTACAGCCGTGATGAAAACGCATGGCACATCTCCACTGAAGGCGGCGTGCTGGAAAGCCCATGGAATGCACCAAACAAAGATTGCTGGGTGTGGACTGTTGACCCTAAAGAAGCGCCAGACCAGGCAGAGCAAGTGACGGTTACTGTTAAGCAAGGCAAAGTGGTTGCGGTTAACGGCGAAACCATGACGCCTTATCAGTGCCTGGAAACGCTGAATAAGATTGGCTCTAAACACGGCATTGGCCGTATCGATATCGTAGAAAACCGTCTGGTGGGGATTAAATCCCGTGGCTGCTACGAAACCCCAGGAGGCACCATTATGATGGCGGCACTGCGTGGTGTTGAGCAGTTGGTTCTGGATCGCGATAGCTTCAAATGGCGTGAGCAACTGGGCTTGGAAATGTCTTACGTGGTTTACGATGGCCGTTGGTTCGCGCCGTTGCGTAAATCTTTGCAGGCATCTGCTGAATCGCTGGCAGCAGAAGTGAACGGCGAAGTGGTGCTGGAGCTGTATAAAGGCCAGGTTACCGCGACGCAGAAAAAATCTCCTGACAGCCTGTACAGCGAAGAGTTCGCGACCTTTGGTGAAGACGAAGTGTATGACCATAGCCATGCGGGCGGCTTTATCCGTCTGTTCTCGTTGTCGTCACGTATTCGTGCACTGAACGAACTGAAGAAGTAATCAATAGCCTCCCTCTCCTGGGGGAGAGGGCCGGGGTGAGGGCGTCTGTAGTCAAAATTTCCCCTCACCCTAACCCTCTCCCTTAGGAGAGGGGATCAGAATGGTTTAACTCTTCTCATTCAGAGAAGGGAACAAAAGAATTTAATGGAGCATCAATATGGCACTTTGGGGTGGACGTTTTACTCAGGCAGCAGATCAGCGGTTCAAATCGTTCAATGACTCATTACGTTTTGACTACCGACTGGCTGAGCAAGACATTGTCGGTTCTGTCGCCTGGTCCAAAGCGCTGGTTACCGTTGGTGTTCTGACCGTTGCTGAACAACAGGAGCTTGAGCAAGCGCTTAATTTCCTGCTTGAAGAAGTTCAGGCGAATCCGCAAGCCATTCTTGAGAGCGATGCGGAAGATATTCATAGCTGGGTGGAAGGGAAGCTCATCGATAAAGTTGGTGCGTTGGGCAAGAAACTCCACACGGGCCGTAGCCGTAATGACCAGGTCGCCACCGACCTTAAACTGTGGTGCAAAATGCAAATCAGCGAATTGCTGGGGGCGACTCGCCAATTGCAACAGGCGCTGATTCAAACCGCTGAAAACAATCAAGATGCCGTGATGCCGGGTTACACGCACTTGCAACGTGCGCAACCAGTGACGTTTGCGCACTGGTGTCTGGCTTATGTTGAAATGCTGGCGCGTGACGAAAGCCGTTTACAGAGCACGCTCGAACGCCTGGACGTTAGCCCTTTGGGTAGCGGCGCACTGGCAGGCACGGCTTATGAAATCGACCGTGATCAACTGGCGGGCTGGTTAGGTTTTGCCTCGGCCACCCGTAACAGCCTCGATAGCGTGTCCGATCGTGACCACGTCCTGGAACTGCTTTCTGACGCGTCTATCGGCATGGTTCACTTATCGCGTTTTGCTGAAGACCTGATTTTCTTCAACACGGGTGAAGCGGGCTTTGTTGAGTTATCTGACCGCGTGACATCAGGTTCTTCCCTGATGCCGCAGAAGAAAAACCCAGATGCGCTGGAGCTTATTCGTGGCAAATGTGGCCGTGTGCAGGGCGCGCTGACTGGCATGATGATGACCCTGAAAGGTCTGCCGCTGGCGTACAACAAAGACATGCAGGAAGACAAAGAGGGCTTGTTCGACGCGCTTGATACCTGGCTCGATTGCCTGCATATGTCCGTGTTGGTTCTGGATGGCATTCAGGTGAAGCGCCCGCGTTGTAAAGAAGCTGCCGAGCAGGGTTATGCCAACGCAACTGAACTGGCTGATTACCTGGTCGCGAAAGGGGTTCCTTTCCGTGAAGCGCACCACATTGTGGGTGAGGCCGTAGTGGAAGCGATTCGTCAGGGCAAGGCGCTGGAAGCTTTGTCGCTCGCCGATTTGCAAAAATTCAGTGCGACGATTGGTGACGATGTTTACCCGATTCTGTCTTTGCAATCTTGCCTGGATAAACGTTCAGCCAAAGGCGGCGTGTCTCCGAAACAGGTAGCACAGGCGATTGTCGACGCGAAACAGCGTCTGGTTTAACGTTATCTGCAAGATAAGAAGAGCCTGGCCTTGTGCCGGGCTTGTTTGTTTATAAGGGATAAAAAAAGAGCGGACATAATGTCCGCTAAATGATTCACGTTGGCTTCAGTAGGTCATTCGGAGAACTGAGTTCTCACAACACATTCCAGAGTCGTAGATGGTTTGTGCTGTTGATGGCTATTATTGAACATCAATGGTTGATAGGGATAATCGTTCGTTGCTATGATTTCTATCGCCATGGTCTATCATGGCGCCGGAGGATAGAGAATGAATATTCGTGATCTTGAATACCTGGTGGCGTTATCTGAACATCGTCACTTTCGCCGGGCAGCGGATGCCTGCCACGTCAGTCAGCCAACGCTGAGCGGCCAGATTCGTAAACTTGAAGATGAGCTCGGCGTAATGTTGCTTGAGCGCACTAGCCGAAAAGTATTGTTCACTCAGGCAGGTTTACTGCTGGTGGATCAGGCGCGTACTGTGCTGCGCGAAGTTAAAGTCCTGAAAGAGATGGCGAGCCAACAAGGCGAAGCGATGTCCGGGCCGCTACACATTGGTTTGATCCCAACCGTTGGGCCTTATCTGCTGCCGCAGATTATCCCGATGCTGCATAAAACTTTCCCCAAACTAGAAATGTATCTTCACGAAGCGCAAACCCATCAACTGCTTGCGCAGCTTGATAGCGGCAAGCTTGATTGTGCGATTCTGGCTTTGGTGAAAGAGAGCGAAGCGTTTATTGAAGTACCGTTATTCGACGAGCCGATGATGCTGGCGATTTATCAGGATCACCCATGGGCCGAGCGCGATCGCGTCCCGTTGTCTGATTTAGCGGGTGAAAAGCTGCTGATGCTGGAAGACGGGCATTGCCTGCGCGATCAGGCGCTGGGTTTCTGTTTTGAAGCGGGTGCAGACGAAGATACGCATTTCCGTGCAACTAGCCTTGAAACGCTGCGTAACATGGTTGCGGCAGGCAGTGGAATTACATTATTACCTGCGCTGGCCGTGCCGAATGAGCGTTGCCGTGATGGTGTCGTCTATCTGCCATGTTATAAACCAGAACCGCGCCGGACTATCGGCCTGGTTTATCGTCCGGGTTCTCCGCTGCGTGGTCGCTATGAGCAACTCGCAGAGGCCATCCGTACACACATGGATGGCCATTTTGAGCCAGCGTTAAAACAAGCGGTTCAAGCCGTTTAGTGCCGCAACCCGATAGGCTTCCGCCATAGTCGGGTAGTTGAAGGTGGTGTTAACAAAGTACTCAATCGTGTTGCCGCCACCTTTCTGCTCCATAATCGCCTGGCCGATGTGAATAATTTCAGCCGCGCGCTCACCGAAGCAGTGAATACCTAAAATCTCTTTTGTCTCGCGATGGAAGAGAATTTTTAGCGTACCCACGTTCATGCCAACAATTTGTGCACGAGCCAGGTGCTTGAACTGAGCCCGTCCTACTTCGTACGGCACTTTCATCGAGGTCAATTGCTGTTCGGTTTTGCCGACGGAGCTGATTTCCGGAATGGTATAAATACCGGTCGGAATATCTTCAATCAGATGAGCAGTCGCTTCGCCTTTGACCATCGCTTGCGCGGCAATTCGCCCCTGATCGTAGGCCGCAGATGCCAGGCTTGGATAACCAATCACATCGCCAACGGCATAAATATGCGGCTGTGCAGTCTGGTACATGCTGTTGACCTTCAACAGACCACGGCCATCCGCTTCCAGCCCGACATTTTCCAGTGACAATGAATCGGTATTACCGGTGCGTCCGTTGGCATAAAGCAGGCAGTCAGCTTTCACTTTTTTGCCTGATTTCAACGAGACAATCACACCATCTTCCACACCTTCGATTTTCTCGAACTCTTCGTTGTGGCGAATAACGACACCGCTATTCCAGAAGTGATAAGAGAGCGAATCGGACATCTCTTGATCGAGAAACGCCAGCAGGCGATCGCGGGTGTTAATCAAATCAACCTTAACGTTCATGCCACGGAAAATCGACGCATACTCGCAACCAATTACCCCAGCACCATAAATAATGACGTGGCGTGGTTCGTGGTGCAGGTTAAGAATGGAATCGCTGTCGTACACGCGTGGGTGGCTGAAATCGACTTCTGGTGGACGATAAGGGCGTGAACCACAGGCGATAATAAATTTATCGGCGGTGATCATTTCTACCGAGCCATCGTGGCATTCCAGCGAGATGGTGTGTTCATCTACAAAACGTGCATCGCCCTGCAGCATCTCGCAACGGTTGCGTTCATAGAAGCTTTGGCGCATGCGAGTTTGTTGGTTAATAACGCTGTCAGCGTGATTAAGAATGTCGGCGAAGGAAGAACGGAGAAGATGGGTGTGGTCGCTGTATAAAGGGTTTTGATTAAATTCGATAATGCGGCTGACGGCGTGGCGGAGGGCTTTCGAGGGGATGGTTCCCCAGTGGGTACAACCGCCACCCACATTATGGTAGCGCTCGACGACAGCTACCCTTGCTCCAAGTTTCACCAGCCCCATTGCAGCGCCTTCGCCGCCAGGACCGGAACCAATTACTATTGCGTCATAATCGTAGGTGTGTGACATGGTAAGGCTTACCTGTTCTTATACATAAAAGCAACACGATGGTAACATCAACGCCGGGATAACCCAATTGTCGTTGTGCTTTTTACTGCGTAACGCGAGGATGGTCGCGTAAACAATCATTCACAATCCTGTATAAAAGCAGTTAAGTTATTCTCTGGTATAGTGCGGGCTCGATTTAAGGGATTCAGGCAACATGATGGGTGTAAGAGCGCAACAAAAAGAAAAAACCAGGCGTTCTCTGGTAGAAGCCGCGTTTAGCCAGTTAAGTGCTGAACGAAGTTTTGCCAGCCTGAGTTTGCGCGAGGTCGCCCGTGAGGCTGGTATTGCGCCAACATCGTTTTATCGCCATTTCCGTGACGTTGATGAGCTTGGGCTGACAATGGTCGACGAGAGTGGACTGATGCTGCGCCAGTTAATGCGCCAGGCCCGCCAAAGAATTGCCAAAGGAGGAAGCGTAATTCGTACCTCCGTCTCAACATTTATGGAATTTATCGGTAATAATCCCAACGCGTTCCGTTTGCTTTTACGTGAGCGTTCTGGAACGTCAGCCGCATTTCGTGCCGCCGTCGCGCGTGAAATTCAGCACTTTATTGCGGAACTTGCTGATTATCTGGAACTCGAAAATCGTATGTCGCGCAGCTTTACTGAAGCGCAGGCAGAAGCGATGGTGACGATTGTTTTTAGTGCTGGTGCCGAAGCGTTAGACGTCGATGCCGATCAGCGTCGTCAGCTTGAAGAGCGTCTGGTACTTCAGTTGCGCATGATTTCCAAAGGTGCGTATTACTGGTATCGCCGGGAGCAAGAAAAAATGGCATTGGCTCAAATATCTGAAGAGTGAATGAAGGAAGGGCAATGAAACAGTTACAAGATAGAGGTACGCTCGGGTTAGCGTTTATTGCAGGCCTTGCGATCAACGGAACGTTTGCCGCAGTGTTCAGCTCGGTTGTGCCGTTTTCCATTTTTCCAATTATCGCGCTGGTGCTGACGGTGTACTGTTTGCATCAACGCTACCAAAACCGCACGATGCCGGTGGGTTTGCCAAGTATCGCAGCGGCTTGTTTCGTGTTGGGCGTGTTGCTGTATAGCGCAGTTGTACGCGCTGAATATCCAGCTATTGGTTCCAACTTCTTGCCAGCGGTACTTTCGGTCGCATTGTTGTTCTGGATTGGTATTAAAATCCGCGCTCGTAAATCCCAGGTGACGGAATAGCAGCCTGCTCTAAAACAAAAACGGACGCCGAGGCGTCCGTTTTGCTATTTGCGTGTTAGCCACACACCGCATTCCATATGGTGCGTGTACGGGAATTGGTCAAATAGCGCCAGCCGTGACACGTTATGGGTTTCGCTTAATGTTTCCAGGTTCTCGCAAAGGGTTTGCGGGTTGCAGGAGATATAAAGGATGCGCGGATACGCCTGCACCATTTTCACGGTGTCAGCATCCAGACCACTGCGTGGTGGATCGACGAAAATGGTTTCGCACTGGTAGCTTTTCAGGTCGATACCTTTCAGGCGGTTAAACTCGCGCACGCCATTCATCGCCTGGGTAAAATCTTCCGCGGCCATACGAATGATTTGCACGTTTTCAATTTCATTCGCTTCAATATTGTATTGCGCGGCAGCAACAGACGGCTTGGCGATTTCAGTTGCCAGCACGCGATTAAAGTTGCGAGCCAGTGCCAGCGAGAAGTTACCGTTACCGCAATACAGTTCCAGCAGGTCGCCTTTTGAACCGTGCGTGGCATCCAGCGCCCATTCCAGCATATGAACATTCATCGCCGCGTTGGGTTGCGTGAAACTGTTTTCCACCTGGCGATAAATCATCTCTTTACCGGCAACAGTCAAACGCTCATCGATGAAATCCTGATCCAGCTCGATTTTGGTTTTGGTCGCACGGCCAATTAAATGAACATTGAAACCCTGAGCCCGCAGATTGTCGCGCAGTGCTTCAGCGTGTTGCTGCCACTCTTCACCCAATTTCCGGTGGTAAAGCATCGAGACAACCGCCTGGTTGCTCATCGTCGTCAGATAATCAATCTGGAAGAGTTTGTGGCGCAGGGCGGGAATATCACGCACGCCGTCGAGCATCGCAGGCATCAATGCATTGATCAGCGAACTAGCTGCCGGGAAGCTGTTGACCCGAATACGTTGTTTGGTCTGGCTTTCAAACATGATGTGGTACAGGTCGTCTTCATCATGCCAGATACGAAATTCAGCACGCATCCGATAGTGGCTGGTTGGCGAACGGAACACCTCCGGCGCTGGTGCTGCAAAAGGGGCCATCATGCTTTGCAAGCGGGCGACTTTTTCGGCCAGTTGCGCGTCGTACTGTTCAATTGGGAGATGTTCGGGAGTCATGAGCTGCTACCTGTTAATAAAGTCAAACTACGCGGCGATTGTAGGGAATAGGTTGATGATGTCCAGTGCTGTTGCATTTTGATGTGTCTGGACAATCTTATTAACAAAATCGTAGCATAGCGCTTCCGGCCTTTTTACATGAGTTAAAAGGGAACCCAGTGCAACTCTGGGGCTGACGCGCAGCGGTAAGGAACGGTGGGATGAGCGCCAAGTGCAGACACTGCTAAACAAAGCGGGAAGTCATCATCCAGTAGTCACACACCTCCAAGCCCGAAGACCTGCCGGTATACGTCGCAATCTGCATAACTATCGCGTGCTATCGGTTATGTCTGCGGCATCCTTATTGGAAAGCGGATGCTTATTAAAATGATGGTAAAAAAACTTTCGCTGCTTACGGCTCTGTCCGTAACGGCTTTTTCAGGCTGGGCGCAAGACAGCAATTCTGACGATACTCTGGTGGTAACGGCCAACCGTTTTCAGCAACCCGTCAATACCGTTCTGGCGCCAACTGATATTGTGACCCGGGAAGAGATCGACCAATGGCAGGCAAAATCGATGAACGATGTCATGCGTCGTTTACCTGGCGTCGATATTGCTCAGTATGGTGGTCTTGGGCAGAGTTCTTCAATGTCTGTCCGTGGCACCAGCGCCAGCCATGTATTGGTGCTGGTGGATGGTATTCCGCTTGCCCGCCCTGGCATTTCCAATTCCTCTGATGTCAGCCAAATCCCGATTTCTTTAGTGCAGCGCGTGGAATACATTCGTGGCCCACGTTCCGCGGTTTACGGTTCTGGCGCGATTGGCGGCGTGGTTAACATCATCACGCAGAGCGATGAAGAAAAGTCGCAAATCAATGCGGGTGTGGGTTCGGATAGCTATCAGCAATATGACGGTACCTGGCGCCAGCGTTTTGGCGATACGGTAGCGACAGTGTCTGGCTCATACGAAACCACTAAGGGTTTTAACGTTCAGCCGCATTCTACTTATAGCGGTGATAACGATAGAGATGGTTACCGTAGCAAAAGCTATTGGGCTGGCCTGGAGCATAAGTTTAGCGAGGAGTTTGACGGCTTCTTCCGTACTTATGGCTATTCCAACAACAGCGATTACGATTTAGGTGCGCCTCCTTATACTCCGGCGTATAGCGCAGACGAGCATCAACTCTATAACCAGAACTACGATGCGGGCCTGCGTTTCCATTCTGGGATCTACTCTTCGCAGCTGTTAGCGAGCTATCAAAAAGTGAAGGACTATAACTATAGCAGCGTGTATGGCCGCTATAACGACGGTACGACGCTCGACTATATGACCCAACGCAACGTCCAGTGGGGTAACAACTTTGTTGTCGGGAATGGCTCGATCAGCGCAGGTATTGATTGGCAGCAACAGCGTCTGACTTCTTCTGACACAGTCATGTCTGACAGTTATAACCGTGATAACACGGGCGTCTACTTGAGTGGTCAGCAGCAGTTTGGCGATGTGACCCTGGAAGCTTCAGGTCGTGAAGACCACGACGAGCAATTCGGTTGGCACGGTACATGGCAAACCGCGGCTGGATGGGAATTCGTTGAAGGGTATCGTGCGACAGTTTCTTATGGCACGGGCTTCCTTGCACCTTCCCTCGGGCAACAATATGGCTCCACGCGCTTTGGTATCGACTCCAATCCAAATCTGAAACCAGAAGAATCCAAACAATGGGAAGCTGGGCTTGAAGGATTAACCGGTCCTGTGGACTGGCGTTTGTCTGCTTATCACTACACGATTGAAAATCTGATTACCTACTACTCCGACCCGGTCACTTATGACGGGTCTTATGACAACATCAAATCTGCGACTATCAAAGGACTGGAATGGGTCGGTAGCGTGGATACTGGCATCTTTACTCATAAGCTAACGTTGCAGTATATGGATCCGCGTGATGACCAGAGTGATGAAGTGCTGGCTCGCCGCGCTAAGCGCCAGGCTAAGTACCAGCTCGACTGGGTGATGTTTAACGTGAATATGGATGTAGCGTGGCAGTATTACGGCAAACGCTACGACAACAACACCTCTGCTTATAACCCGACTCAGCAAATTTTGCCGAGTTATAGCACAGTTGATGTAGCGGCTTCATATCCGGTCACCTCACATCTCACTGTTCGTGGTAGAATCGCCAACCTGTTCGATAAAGATTACGAGACGGTTTATGGCTATCAAACCCCAGGACGGGAATACTATCTCTCTGGCAGCTATACCTTCTAATACACGTCCCACCGTACTGGTTTTTGACTCCGGTGTCGGTGGGCTTTCTGTGTATGATGAAGTCCGGCAGCTTTTGCCTGACCTGCACTACATTTATGCTTTCGACAACGTAGCATTCCCCTACGGCGAGAAAAGCGAAGAGTTCATTGTTGAACGCGTAGTCGAAATTGTTACTGCGGTTCAGGAACGCTACCCACTCGCACTCGCCATCATCGCCTGTAATACGGCAAGTACCGTCTCACTTCCCGCTCTGCGTGAGAAATTCGCATTCCCTGTGGTGGGCGTCGTTCCTGCTATTAAGCCGGCAGCGCGTTTGACGACTAACGGCGTTGTAGGTTTGCTGGCGACTCGCGGCACTGTTCGCCGCCCCTATACTCACGAACTGGTCGCACGCTTTGCGTCGGAATGCAAAATCGAAATGCTCGGTTCGGCAGAGCTGGTGGAATTAGCGGAAGCCAAGCTGCATGGTCAGCCTGTAGATCTTGAGGAACTACGCAAGATTCTTCGTCCATGGCTGCGAATGAAGGAGCCGCCAGATACCGTGGTATTAGGTTGCACCCATTTCCCTCTATTAGAAGAAGAGTTGCTACAAGTCTTACCCGAAGGCACAAGGCTGATAGATTCCGGTGCTGCGATTGCTCGCCGTACTGTATGGCTTTTAGAGCATGAATCTCCGCATGCAGTATCTTCTGATGAGAATATTGCATTCTGTATGGGGCTGACTCCTGAGATTGCACAATTAACACCCGTTTTGCAGCGTTATGGCTTCCCAAGACTAGAAAAACTGGCTGTTCGTAGCAGTTTTGAATAAAAAATCGACGGTTGAAATAAAAATTGAAAATAGGGGTTGTCAGCCTCCAGAAAATCCCTATACTGCGCCTCCACTGACACGGCACAACGGCTTACAAACCGGCCCGTCAGCCAGATGAAAAGCGAAAATAAACGCTTGACTCTGAAAGAGGAAAGCGTAATATACGCCACCTC
>NZ_JAHWLU010000037.1:0-39693 GCF_022134725.1 Buttiauxella sp. S19-1 | reverse complement strand
GGAAAGGGCCATGGCAAATCCAGAACTGCTGGAAGAGCAACGCGAAGAGACGCGTTTGATTATTGAAGAATTACTGGAAGACGGCAGCGATCCTGACGCGCTGTACACAATCGAGCATCACCTTTCCGCAGACGATTTCGAAACTCTTGAAAAAGCCGCTGTTGAGGCATTCAAAATGGGTTACGAAGTGACTGACCCTGAAGAGCTGGAAGTGGAAGAGGGTGACACCGTTATCTGCTGCGATGTGCTGAGCGAATGTGCGCTGAAAGCTGAACTGCTGGATGAGCAAGTTGAACAACTGCTGAACCTCGCCGAGAAATTCGGTGTGGATTATGACGGTTGGGGCACTTACTTCGAAGACCCGAACGGCGAAGAGGGTGAAGAAGGCGATGACGAAGATTTATTAGACGAAGATGACGACGGCGTACGCCACTAATCTCTTCAGTGCAGCGGCGTAATGCCGCTGCACATCAAGGAAAGACAATAATCCAATATGAACTACCCGCAACTCCTCTCCCCGGTACTCAATTTCCTGCATTGCCCAACGCCTGACGCCTGGATTGAAAAAGCCCGGCAGCCTGAGTATTTACCTCTGTTGCTCACCGACCATCTGGTATGCGAACTCAAAGCGGCGCAAACCGCCATGTTCCTGATTCGTAAATATGTCGCCGATAAGAGTAGCGCGCAGGTTTTACTTGATTGGCTAAAACCTTACGAAGATTTCACTTTCCGTGAAGGCAAAGAACCTGATTTTGTCGCGCTGCATAAAAGCCTGAGTAAAAGCGTGATGCCAAAAACGCAAAACGCCTGGGGTCAGCAACTCATCGACAGCATGGTTTTGTTGATTAAAGAAGAGCTGCACCACTTCTTTCAGGTGCGAGAGATCATGCTCGCTCGCAATATTCCCTACGTTAAAATCACGGCCAGCCGTTATGCCAAAGGCTTACTGAGCGAAACACGTACCCATGAGCCAGTGATGCTGGTGGATAAATTGATTTGTGGGGCGTATATAGAGGCGCGATCTTGTGAACGCTTTGCTGCACTGGCGCCCCATCTGGATGATGAGCTACAGAAATTCTATTTGTCGCTGCTGCGTTCAGAAGCCCGGCATTATCAGGATTATTTAGCGTTAGCTGAAAAGATTGCTGGTGGGGATATTCGTGAACGAGTGCGTTTCTTTGGTGATATAGAAGCAGCTTTAATTAGCAGCCCGGATAACGAATTTCGGTTTCATAGTGGTGTGCCTGGCGGTCAATCGCTTAAGGCTTGAACAGCAACACGCTTATCGCTAAGGTAAGCGCGTTTTTACCTTCCTGGAAAGTATCATGATAACCATCGCCCTTATTGACGACCACCTCATCGTCCGCTCCGGCTTTGCGCAGCTATTGGGGCTGGAGCCGGACTTTCAGATTGTGGTTGAGTTCGGCTCCGGGCGCGAAGCGCTGGCTGGGCTGCCGGGCCGCGGTGTGCAGGTGTGTATTTGTGACATCTCGATGCCGGATATTTCCGGGCTGGAACTGCTCGGCCAACTGCCAAAAGGAATGGCGACCATTATGCTGTCGGTGCACGACAGTCCGGCTTTGGTGGAGCAGGCTTTAAACGCAGGCGCACGTGGCTTTCTGTCTAAACGCTGTAGCCCGGATGAGCTGATTGCCGCCGTCCGTACGGTGGCGACAGGTGGCTGCTATCTGACGCCGGACATCGCCATCAAACTGGCGGCCGGACGGCAGGATCCGTTAACCAAACGCGAGCGTCAGGTAGCCGAAAAGCTAGCCCAGGGCATGGCGGTCAAAGAGATCGCCACTGAGCTTGGACTATCGCCAAAGACGGTTCACGTCCATCGTGCCAATCTGATGGAAAAACTCGGCGTCAGTAACGACGTTGGGTTGGCTCACCACCTGTTTGATGGATGGTGATGCAACCCTTTTTCTCCCGGTTTATTTCCGTCGTCGCCAGCTTTTTTATCTTCACGGCCAGCTGGTTTTGCCTGTGGAGTATCAGCCTGCATTTGGTGGAACGGCCCGATCTGGCAGTATTGCTATTTCCCTTTGGGCTGCGTTTGGGCCTGATGCTGCAGTGCCCACGTGGTTACTGGCCCGTGTTGCTCGGCGCGGAATGGGTGATGCTTGGCTGGCTGGCGCAGGAAGTGGCTCTGACGCATGTTCCGTTGCTAATGATTGGCGGTGTGCTAACCGTCCTGCCAGTCGCGCTGATTTCCCGCTACCGCCATCAGCGTGACTGGCGCACTTTACTCCGTCAGGGCGGGGCGCTGATTGCCGCCGCACTGTTGCAGTCACTGCCGTGGATCGGGCAAGGACAGGAGACGCTGAACGCGTTGCTGATCACACTGACCGGCGGGCTAACTCTGGCCCCAACCTGCCTTGTCATCTGGCACTACCTCACCAGTACCGTCTGGCAGCCGCTGGGACCTGGATTGGTTTCACAACCAGTAAACTGGCGTGCCCGCCACCTTATCTGGTACCTGTTACTGTTTGTGCTCAGCTTGTGGTTACAGCTCGGGCTACCTGACGAACTTGCTCGCTTTACGCCGTTCTGCCTGGCGTTGCCGATTATCGCCCTTGCCTGGCACTACGGCTGGCAGGGCGCGCTGATCGCGACGTTGATGAATGCCATCGCGTTAATCGCCAGCCAGACCTGGCACGATCATCCTGTGGATTTACTCCTCTCGCTGCTGGCTCAAAGCCTGACCGGACTTCTGCTGGGGGCGGGGATCCAGCGCCTGCGTGAGCTTAATCAGTCCCTGCAAACCGAACTGGTGCGTAACCGTCGCCTTGCTGAACGCTTGCTGGAAACCGAAGAGAGTGTGCGGCGCGACGTGGCTCGTGAGCTACATGACGACATCGGCCAGACCATTACCGCAATTCGTACCCAGGCGGGTATTGTGCAGCGACTGGCGCAGGGCAATGACGGGGTCAAGATGGGGGGATTGCACATCGAACAGTTATCCCTTGGGATTTATGATTCGGTACGCCGTCTGCTGGGAAGACTGCGTCCACGCCAGTTGGATGATTTATCTCTGGAGCAGGCGATTCGCTCGTTGATGCGTGAAATGGAGCTGGAAAGTCGGGGCATCATCAGCCATCTCGACTGGCAAATTGACGAACCGCTGCTGAGCGAAAGCCAACGAGTGACACTGTTCCGCGTTTGCCAGGAAGGGTTAAACAACATTGTGAAGCACGCTAGCGCTAGCGCGGTAACGATTCAAGGCTGGCAGCAAGATGAGCGGCTGATGCTGGTGATTGAAGATGACGGCAGCGGCCTGCCTACCGAATCCGGGCAGCAAGGCTTCGGCCTGACGGGCATGTGCGAACGTGTGACAGCGCTCGGTGGAACTCTCAATATTTCCTGCACTTACGGCACTCGCGTAAGCGTAAATTTGCCATTGCGATACACCTAAGGACTGACGATGCTCACTTTTCTGAAAGTCCCCCCGGCGGCTACGCCTGTCAGCGGTAAAGCCGAAATTGACGAGCGCTATCGCTACTGGCGTCGGCACATTCTGGTCACTATTTGGTTGGGTTATGCACTGTTTTACTTCACCCGTAAAAGCTTTAACGCCGCGGCACCGGAAATCCTCGCCAGCGGCGTGATGACGCGTACCGATATCGGCCTGCTGGCGACGTTGTTTTACATAACTTACGGGCTGTCGAAATTTGTATCCGGCATCGTCAGTGACCGATCCAACGCTCGTTATTTCATGGGAACAGGGTTAATCGCAACAGGTATTGTTAACATCCTTTTTGGTTTCTCTACCTCCCTTTGGGCATTTGCCTTGCTGTGGGTATTGAATGCTTTTTTCCAGGGCTGGGGCTCGCCGGTGTGCGCGCGATTGCTAACGGCATGGTACTCACGCACTGAACGCGGTGGCTGGTGGGCGGTATGGAATACTGCGCATAATGTCGGTGGGGCTCTAATCCCGATGGTGGTTGGGGCTGCAACACTGCATTACGGTTGGCGGGTGGGGATGATGATCGCCGGTTCGCTGGCTATTCTTGCTGGGCTATTTCTCTGTTGGCGTCTGCGAGATCGCCCGCAAACCGTTGGCTTGCCGCCGATAGGTGACTGGCGGCATGACGAACTGGAAATCGCCCAACAGCAGGAAGGAACAGGGCTGACGCGTCGGGAAATCCTCTACAAATACGTTCTGGGGAATCCCTATATCTGGCTGCTGTCACTGTGTTATGTGCTGGTCTACGTGGTACGGGCGGCGATTAACGACTGGGGAAACCTCTACATGTCAGAGACTCTGGGCGTGGACTTGGTTACCGCCAACTCCGCGGTAACGATGTTTGAGTTGGGTGGGTTTATCGGCGCACTGGTGGCAGGGTGGGGATCGGACAAACTTTTCAACGGCAACCGCGGGCCAATGAATCTGATATTTGCCGCCGGAATTTTGCTTTCAGTAGGCTCGTTGTGGCTGATGCCGTTTGCCAGCTACGTCATGCAGGCGGCCTGCTTCTTCACCACTGGTTTCTTTGTGTTTGGCCCGCAGATGCTTATCGGCATGGCGGCGGCGGAGTGCTCCCACAAAGAGGCCGCGGGGGCCGCTACCGGCTTCGTGGGCTTGTTCGCCTATCTCGGGGCATCACTCTCTGGATGGCCGCTGGCGAGGGTTATCGACATTTGGCACTGGAACGGTTTCTTCGCCGTAATCGCCATCGCCGCAGGGATCTCTGCACTGCTGTTGCTGCCATTTCTTAACGCCCAGTCCCCACGCACCTGCAGCGAAGCGTGATGCATCTCACCTTTTTACCTCGAATGGCGCAAAACTAAGAAATTTTCCAGGTTTCCCCTGGAAGCCATCTCAGGCCAAAGCTGCTGCTGATTTTTACAATACCTGCTATCACGCAGGTTTTTAAATCAGGAGTAATCCATGCTGGCCTTATTAAACCAGGTGCGCAAGCCGACCCTGGATCTGCCGCTCGATGTACGGCGCAAGATGTGGTTCAAACCGTTCATGCAGTCTTATCTGGTAGTTTTTATTGGCTACCTGACCATGTACCTGATCCGTAAGAACTTCAATATTGCGCAGAATGACATGATCTCGACCTACGGGCTGAGCATGACGCAACTGGGGATGATCGGCCTGGGCTTTTCCATCACCTACGGCGTGGGCAAAACCCTGGTTTCCTACTATGCAGATGGTAAAAACACTAAGCAGTTCCTGCCGTTTATGCTGATCCTCTCCGCAATCTGTATGTTAGGTTTTAGCGCCAGTATGGGAGCGGGTTCTGTCAGCCTGTTTATGATGATTGCCTTCTACGCCCTGAGCGGCTTCTTCCAGAGCGCGGGTGGTTCGTGCAGCTATTCCACCATTACCAAATGGACGCCTCGCCGTAAGCGTGGAACCTATCTGGGGCTGTGGAATATCTCCCATAATCTGGGTGGCGCTGGTGCGGCGGGTGTGGCGCTGTTTGGCGCGAACGTTCTGTTCGACGGTCACGTGATTGGCATGTTTATCTTCCCGTCCATCATCGCGTTGGTTGTTGGCTTCATTGGCCTGCGATATGGCAGCGACTCCCCTGAATCTTACGGCTTGGGTAAAGCTGAAGAGCTGTTCAGCGAAGAACTGAGCGAAGAAGATAAAGTGACCGAAGATGAGTCGATGACCAAATGGCAGATCTTCGTTGAATACGTGTTAAAGAACAAAGTTATCTGGTTGCTATGCTTTTCCAACATCTTCCTCTACGTGGTGCGCATTGGCATCGATCAGTGGTCTACGGTTTACGCCTTCCAGGAGCTGAAGCTCTCTAAAGAAGTAGCGATTCAGGGCTTTACTCTGTTTGAAGTGGGGGCGTTGGTCGGCACATTGCTGTGGGGCTGGCTGTCGGATCTGGCGAATGGTCGCCGTGCGCTGGTCGCCTGTGTCGCACTGGCATTAATTATCGCTACCCTCGGCGTTTATCAGCACGCCAGCAACCAGTATGTCTACCTGACATCACTGTTCGCGCTGGGCTTTCTGGTGTTTGGCCCGCAGTTGCTGATTGGTGTAGCGGCGGTCGGTTTCGTTCCGAAAAAAGCCATCGGCGCGGCCGACGGAATTAAAGGAACCTTTGCTTATCTTATCGGTGACAGTTTCGCTAAATTGGGGCTGGGGATGATTGCCGATGGTACGCCAATCTTTGGCCTGACCGGCTGGGCAGGGACTTTCGCTGCACTGGATGCTGCTGCTATTGGCTGCATTGTACTGATGGCGATGGTCGCGATAATGGAAGAACGCAAAATCCGCCGCGATAAACGCATTCAGCGTTTAGCTACCCAGTAATAGTTGACAGTAATAGTTGAAGGGTTTGCTGGATCTAATGGATTCAGTAAACCCGTTTTCGAAGGGTTACAGAGACTTAATCATCCGCACTTCGCAATCCACGTGTCCGGTACAGCCAAGTGGTTCAGAAATATGTTCAAAGCCCAGGCGCTCATACAGTGCAATCGCTTCGGTCAGAAACGCAGTGGTTTCCAGATAGCAGCGTTTAAAACCCTCTTCGCGGGCGAAATCCATCGCCTGTAACGCCAGACGTTTTGCCAGACCTTTGCCACGAACCACCGGCAGGAAATACATCTTCTGCAATTCACAAATATCCGGCTCGCTACACGTTAAAGGTGCGACACCTCCGCCACCGACCACTTTGCCATCCATTTCTACAATCCAGAAAGCATGCCCAGGTTGGCTATAAACCTGAAATAGCTCGTCCAGATTGGGATCGGCCACCGTGTAGCCTTTATCGGCAGTTAAACCATATTCAGCAGAGACTTCACGGATAACACGGGCAATAGCCGCATTATCGTGGGGGGTTATCCGGCGCAGAGCGATTTCAACCGGAGCTTCGATATTCATAAATTAGCTCGTGATTTATTAAAGAATATTCCGATTTAATAGCACTCCCCTCAGGAGGGTGCAAGCGTATAAAAAAGGCCGAGAAATTTCCCCGGCCTTTTAACTTTCAACCAACCTAATTACAGCGCGGCAATCGTCGCTTTCTGTTCAGTCAGTTTCACTTTAGCTTCGCCACAAGCAGCCAGACGTTCGCGTTCTTTCGCGACAACAGCTTCAGGCGCGCGTGCCACAAAACCTTCGTTAGACAGCTTGTTTTCGATGGCTGTAATTTCAACATCCAGCTTCGCCATCTCTTTGTCCAGACGCGCAAGTTCAGCCGCTTTGTCGACCAGGCCGGCCATAGGGATCAGCAGCTCTGCACCTTCGATGATTTTGGTCACGGAAACCGGGCCTTTATCATCAGCAGGCAGCAGGGTAATGCTTTCCAGACGCGCCAGGTTTTGCAGGAAGGTACGGTTCGCATTAACGCGACGTTCCGCTTCTGCACTGACGTTGCGCAGCAATACTGGCAGTGGTTTACCCGGAGAGATGTTCATCTCAGCACGAACGTTACGCACTGCGGTGATTGCCAGCTTCAGCCACTCGGTATCGGCAAACGCAGCTTCATCGTCCTGTGCGCTGTTATACGCCGGGAACGGTTGCAGCATGATGGTATCGTCGGTGATGCCTTTGAAGGTTTTCACGCGCTGCCAGATGGTTTCAGTGATGAATGGAATGATTGGATGCGCAAGACGCAGCAAACCTTCCAGCACGTTAATCAGCGTATTACGCGTGCCGCGCAATTCCGCTTCAGAGCCACTGTTCATGACCGGTTTGGTCAGCTCCAGATACCAGTCACAGAACTGGTTCCAGGTGAATTCGTACAGAATGTTGGCAGCGATATCAAAGCGATAGCTGTCCAGCGCTTCACGGTACGCTTTCACCGTGCGGTTGAATTCCGCCAGAATCCAGCGGTCTGCCAGAGACAGCACCATTTCGCCGCCGTTAAAGCCGCAATCCTGGTCTTCGGTATTCATCATCACGAAACGGCTGGCGTTCCACAGCTTGTTACAGAAGTTACGATAACCTTCCAGGCGCTTCATGTCCCAGTTGATATCGCGGCCGGTAGAAGCCAGAGCTGCCAGCGTAAAGCGCAGTGCATCGGTGCCGTGTGGCTCAATACCGTTCGGGAATTGCTTCTCGGTGCGCTTACGGATTTTCTCAGCCAGCTGCGGCTGCATCATGTTACCGGTACGCTTCTCGAGCAGATCTTCCAGGGAAATACCGTCAACCATATCCAGGGGATCGATAACGTTACCCTTGGACTTGGACATTTTCTGCCCTTCGTCATCACGGATAAGACCGGTCATATAGACAGTTTTGAACGGAACCTGTGGCTTGCCGTCTTCATCTTTGATGAAGTGCATGGTCAGCATGATCATGCGCGCAATCCAGAAGAAGATGATGTCGAAGCCGCTGACCATCACGCTGGTCGGGTGGAAGGTGCGCAGCGCTTCGGTGTTCTCAGGCCAGCCCAGCGTGGAGAACGTCCACAGACCGGAAGAGAACCAGGTGTCCAGCACGTCTTCATCTTGATTCAGTGCAACGTCGTCGCCCAAATTGTTTTCAGCACGCACTTCCGCTTCGTTGCGGCCAACGTACACGTTGCCTTCGGCATCGTACCAGGCCGGGATGCGGTGACCCCACCACAGTTGACGAGAAATACACCAGTCCTGAATATCACGCATCCAGGAGAAGTACATGTTTTCGTATTGCTTCGGCACGAACTGAATGTCGCCTTGCTCAACCGCTTCAACCGCGACTTTCGCCAGCGGTGCAGTGCGCACGTACCATTGGTCAGTCAGCATCGGTTCGATAACCACGCCGCCACGGTCGCCGTAAGGGACGGTCAGATCGTGAGGTTTGATCTCTTCGAGCAGGCCCATTTCGTCGAATGCCGCAACAACGGCTTTACGCGCGGCGAAACGCTCAAGTTTCTGGAACTGAGCCGGTATTTCGTTGCTATACACATCGGCTTCTTCGCCGTTGGTATCAAACACTTCTGCCGTTTCGCGGATATCACCGTCGAAGGTCAGAATGTTGATCATTGGCAGGGCGTGACGACGGCCAACTTCGTAGTCGTTAAAGTCGTGTGCAGGCGTGATTTTCACGCAGCCGGTGCCTTTTTCCATGTCGGCGTGTTCGTCGCCAACGATTGGAATAAGACGGTTAACCAGCGGCAGCACCACAAATTTACCAATCAAATCTTTATAACGCGGATCTTCCGGGTTCACGGCCACGCCAGTATCACCGAGTACGGTTTCTGGACGGGTGGTCGCAACAACCAGGTAATCTTTGCCATCAGCGGTTTTCGCGCCGTCAGCCAGCGGATAACGCAGGTGCCACATGGAACCTTTGGACTCGCGGTTTTCCACTTCCAGATCGGAAATTGCCGTGCGCAGTTTCGGGTCCCAGTTTACCAGGCGCTTGCCGCGATAAATCAGGTCTTCTTTGTACAGGCGAACGAACACTTCTTTCACCGCGTTGGACAGGCCTTCATCCATGGTGAAGCGTTCGCGCTCCCAGTCAACTGAGTTGCCGAGACGACGCATCTGACGGGTGATGGTGCCACCAGACTCTGCCTTCCACTGCCAAATTTTCTCGATAAAGGCGTCGCGGCCATAGTCGTGACGTGTTTTCCCTTCTTCGGCGGCAATTTTGCGCTCAACGACCATCTGGGTCGCGATGCCGGCGTGGTCAGTCCCCGCCTGCCACAGAGTATTTTTACCCTGCATGCGCTGGTAACGAATCATGGTATCCATGATCGTTTGCTGGAAGGCGTGACCCATATGCAAGCTGCCGGTAACGTTCGGCGGCGGGATCATGATGCAGAAGCTTTCCTGGCTGGTATCGCCATTTGGCTTAAAGTAGCCCTGCTGTTCCCAGTGCTCGTAAAGCGGCTGTTCGATATCTTGCGGGTTATATGTCTTTTCCATTGTCTGCTATGTCGTTCCCGGCGGGGTATGAGTCGCCGTAGTCAAGTGGAAACCAGCAACGCGATATGCTTTATAGCGATCGCGGGCCAGTTGTTTTTGAGTGTCTTCGTAAGGTACGAAGTCTATCACTTCATGGAAAGCGGTGGCAAAATCTGCGAACTGTGGCAACAGGCTAATCAGCACATCGCGGGCTGAACTCCCACGCCGCTGCGGCCAGGCCAATTCCACTGGTGCACCGTAACGCGGGCCTTCACCGGCAAGATTATGCGGTACAAACGCGTGCGCGTCGCGCTGCCAAAGAGCTTCATCCAGACGGATCGCTTGTTGTTCATCAACACAAGCAATCAGCAGGCGTTTTCCTGCGCGAAAGCTTTCTGCCGCCAGTTCACACACCAACGCTTCAACGGCACTCAACTCACCGGAAGGCGTGTCGTTGTCGAGCAGGTAGAACGTCGCGTTTTTCATTAAGCCAGCTTTTTCTATTGAATATGGACGCCCTCACCCTAACCCTCTCCCCCAGGAGAGGGAACATTCTTTTCACCCTCTCCTGGGGGAGAGGGTCGGGGTGAGGGGAAACAATCACTCTTCGCCGTTAAACCCTGAACGGTTCAACAGGAATTGCGACAACAGTGCCACCGGACGACCGGTTGCCCCTTTCGCTTTACCTGAACGCCAGGCGGTACCTGCGATATCGAGGTGTGCCCAGTTGTACTTACGGGTAAAGCGCGACAGGAAGCAGGCTGCAGTGATAGCGCCGCCTGGACGGCCACCGATATTTGCCATATCAGCAAAATTGGTTTCCAACTGTTCCTGATACTCATCGGCAATCGGCAGACGCCACGCGCGGTCACCCGCTTGCTCAGAGGCGCTAATCAGCTCATGTGCCAGTGGGTTGTGATTCGACATCAAACCGGTGATGTGATGGCCCAGGGCAATCACACATGCGCCGGTAAGCGTTGCCACATCGATAACCACTTCAGGCTCGAAGCGCTCAACATAAGTCAGCACATCACACAGCACCAGACGGCCTTCCGCATCGGTATTCAGTACTTCAACGGTCTGGCCAGACATCGTTGTCAGCACGTCGCCTGGGCGATACGCACGCCCGCCAGGCATGTTTTCACAGCCCGCCAGCACGCCGATAACGTTAATTGGCAGATTCAGTTCAGCCACCATACGCATCACGCCGTACACGGAAGCTGCGCCGCACATGTCGTATTTCATCTCATCCATGCCTTCGGCAGGTTTGATAGAAATACCACCGGAGTCGAACGTCAGGCCTTTACCGACCAGCACGATAGGGCGCACATCCGGTGAATTATTGCCTTTGTATTCGATTACGGACATCAGAGATTCGTTCTGGGAACCATCACCTACTGCGAGGTAAGAGTGCATGCCCAGCTCTTTCATCTGCTGCTCACCGATGACACGAGTGACCACATTTTTGCTGTAAGAATCAGCCAGTTGACGTGCCTGGGAAGCCAGGTATGCCGCGTTACAGATGTTTGGTGGCATATTGCCAAGATCTTTTGCTGCTTTAATACCGGCAGCAATCGCCAGACCATGCTGAATGGCGCGCTCGCCGCTGGTCAGTTCGCGACGGGTTGGCACGTTAAAGACCATTTTACGCAACGGGCGACGTGGCTCGCTTTTGTTGGTCTTGAGCTGATCGAAGCTATACAAGGACTCTTTTGCCGTTTCCACCGCCTGGCGTACTTTCCAGTAAGTGTTGCGGCCTTTAACGTGGAGTTCGGTCAGGAAGCAAACGGCTTCCATCGAACCCGTATCGTTTAGTGTATTGATCGTTTTTTGGATAACTTGCTTATACTGACGCTCGTCCAGTTCACGTTCTTTGCCACAGCCAATCAGCAGAATGCGCTCTGAGAGCACGTTCGGAACATGGTGAAGCAATAAAGTTTGGCCGGCTTTTCCCTCGAGCTCACCACGGCGCAAAAGCGCGCTGATGTAGCCATCGCTGATTTTATCGAGTTGTTCGGCGACCGGGGACAGGCGACGCGGTTCAAAGACTCCCACAACGATGCAGGCACTACGCTGTTTCTCGGGGCTACCGCTTTTTACACTGAACTCCATGCACTACGCTCCTGAATCTTAAAGACAACGACGGTGGCTACAGCTAGAATTACAAGCTTTCGTAACTCATGTCCGCGGTTGCGATGACTTCGTGTTAATCTTACGAGTATGTTTGTACTGTTTTGGCGACGTCAATTAAATCACCCTGTGCCAGAAACATGCTGAGCTTCTTAATCTTAGCGATGTTTTCGACGACTCAAGAGAATAAATGACGTATAAGCGATGAAACAAGCAATTTTCCTGCAAAAAGACTCGTTTTCACAGGCGTATTTAATGTGATTATCATAAGATATCTGGTTCGGGAGACGTTCAAAAGCCAACTTGCGATCCTCTTCATCCTGCTGCTGATCTTCTTTTGTCAGAAGCTAGTCAGGATTCTTGGGGCAGCGGTTGACGGCGATATTCCGACAAATCTCGTTTTCTCTCTCTTAGGGCTGGGCGTGCCTGAAATGGCGCAACTTATCCTGCCTCTTAGCCTTTTCCTTGGGTTACTCATGACCTTTGGCCGCCTGTATACCGAAAGCGAAATTACGGTAATGCATGCTTGTGGCTTGAGTAAAGCGGTGCTGATCAAAGCTGCAATGATCCTCGCACTCTTTACCGGTGCTGTTGCTACCATCAACGTGATGTGGCTCGGCCCGTGGTCTTCACGCCACCAGGATGCAGTGCTGGCGGAAGCCAAAGCTAACCCAGGCATGGCTGCACTGGCTCAAGGGCAATTCCAGCAAGCGACCGATGGCAACTCAGTGCTGTTCATTGAGAGTGTTAACGGTTCAAGCTTCAACGATGTTTTCCTGGCGCAATTGCGTCCGAAAGGTAATGCGCGTCCATCCGTCGTTGTTGCGGATTCCGGCCATTTGTCACAGCGGCAAGATGGTTCCCAGGTGGTGACGCTCAATACGGGCACTCGTTTTGAAGGCACCGCACTGCTGCGTGATTTCCGTATTACAGACTTCCAGGATTACCAGGCGATTGTTGGGCACCAGTCGGTCGCGCTTGATCCCGATGACTCCAGTCAAATGTACACGCGAGCCTTGTGGGCAAGCGATGCGCCTAACACGCGAGCTGAATTACATTGGCGTCTTACGCTGATAGTGACCGTCTTTATCATGGCATTGATGGTTGTTCCGTTAAGCGTAGTGAACCCGCGACAAGGTCGTGTGCTTTCAATGCTGCCAGCCATGTTGTTGTATTTGGTCTTCTTCCTGCTGCAAACTTCTCTGAAATCGAATGCGGCGAAAGGGAAAATCGACCCAATGCTATGGATGTGGTTGGTTAACCTGGTCTATTTTGCCATCGCAGTGGTGCTCAATGTGTGGGATACGGTGCCGATGCGCCAGCTACGTGCACGCTTTAGCAAAACACGAGGAGCGGCATAAATGTTTGGTGTTCTCGACCGTTATATCGGTAAAACCATCTTCACCACCATCATGATGACATTGTTCATGCTGGTGTCGCTGTCGGGCATTATTAAGTTTGTTGACCAGTTGAAAAAGGCCGGTCAGGGCAGCTATTCGGCGATGGGGGCGGGGATATATACCGTCCTTAGCATTCCAAAAGACATCCAGATTTTCTTCCCGATGGCCGCACTTCTCGGTGCGTTGTTAGGGTTAGGGATGCTGGCACAGCGCAGTGAGCTGGTGGTTATGCAGGCCTCCGGTTTTACCCGCATGCAGATTGCCTTGGCCGTAATGAAAACGGCTATTCCGCTGGTGTTGCTGACTATGGCCATTGGTGAATGGGTGGCACCGCAAGGCGAACAAATGGCGCGTAACTACCGTGCGCAACAGATGTACGGCGGTTCTTTGCTGACGACCCAGCAAGGTTTGTGGGCAAAAGATGGCCACAACTTTGTCTATATCGAACGTGTGAAAGGTAACAACGACCTCGCCGGTGTGAGCATTTACAGTTTCAGTAAAGAAAAACGCCTCGAATCAGTTCGATATGCCGCATCAGCACAATACGATGTGGAGCATAAAGTATGGCGACTGTCTCAGGTTGATGAATCTAACCTCACCGACACGAAACAAATTACTGGCTCACAGACGGTTAGTGGCGAGTGGAAAACTAACTTAACCCCAGACAAACTGGGTGTTGTGGCACTCGACCCGGATGCGCTATCGATTAGCGGTCTGCACAACTACGTTAAGTACCTTAAGGCCAGTGGACAAGATGCCGGGCGTTATCAGCTCAATATGTGGAGCAAAATCTTCGCGCCACTCTCTGTTGCGGTAATGATGTTAATGGCACTGTCGTTCATCTTTGGCCCACTGCGTAGCGTGCCGATGGGGGTGAGAGTTGTCACCGGTATCAGCTTTGGTTTTGTGTTCTACGTGCTCGACCAAATATTTGGCCCTCTCAGCCTTGTGTACAGCATCCCGCCGATTTTGGGTGCTTTGCTACCAAGTGCAACGTTCTTCTTAATCAGCCTGTGGTTAATGATGAAGCGCTCCGGCTAATACCCATCATACTTCAAGCTGCAACTGTGTTGGCTGCACTCACAAACCCCAGTCACTTACTTATGTAAGCTCCTGGGGCTTATGCGGCCCATCCTTGGGCCTTACCCCTTTGGGGACGCTGCAAGCAGCGTTCAAATTTGTTCCAGACAAATTTGTTGTTCTTTTGCCGCCTTGCTGCAACTCGAATTATTTTGGGTATAGATAGTTAACGTGTAGATATTACCGTTTACGCCCACCCATAATACTACCTAAGACTCCACGAATAATTTGGTTAGTCACCTGGCGTGCTGCACTCTTGGCCATGGTTTGCACCACACCGTCTTTTTTGCCACCACGCGGCCCTGTGGTTCCAAACAAAATATCCTTCAGTCCGCCAAGGATGCCGTCATCTACCGCAACAGATTCGCCTTTTGCAGGCGGTGCATTTTGTTGCTCACCTGCGGCTTGCACACCCTGTTGTAATCGTTCATAGGCGGATTCACGATCGACCGTTTCATCGTATTTGCCGTATAGCGGTGAATGATTCAGTAACCCGTTACGTTCATCTTCAGTGACTGGCCCCATGCGTGAGCAAGGTGCAATTACCATGGCGCGCTCGACTACCGTTGGGCTGCCTTTTTCGTCCAGCAAAGAAATCAATGCTTCCCCAGTCCCAAGCTCCTGAATCGCTTTCTCAGTATCGAATTTAGGGTTGGCTCGCATGGTTTGTGCCGCCGTTTTTACTGCTTTCTGGTCCTTCGGTGTAAAGGCGCGTAGCGCATGCTGGACCCGATTACCTAACTGCCCCAGTACGGTATCTGGAATATCCGACGGGTTTTGGGAAACAAAATACACCCCAACGCCTTTGGAACGAATCAAACGAATAACCTGCTCGATTTTATCCAGTAGCACTTGCGGCGCGTCGTTAAATAGCAGATGCGCTTCATCAAAAAAGAACACTAGTTTTGGTTTTTCCAGGTCACCAGCTTCTGGTAGTTGTTCATAAATTTCTGAAAGCATCCACAGCAAACTGGCGGCATACAGTTTCGGCATCTGGTACAGCTTTTCGGCAGATAAAATATTGATAATGCCTTTACCGTTGGCATCGGTACGCATCCAGTCTTTAATATCCAGCATCGGTTCGCCAAAGAAATACTCAGCACCTTGTTGTTCGAGCTGTAAAAGCCCACGTTGAATGGCACCGACAGAAGCACTGCTGATATTGCCGTACTGGTTCTGGAACGATTTTGCGTTATCGCCGATGTACTGCGTCGCGGCGCGCAAATCTTTAAAATCGAGCAGCAACAAGCCTTGATCATCAGCAATGCGGAAGATGATTTGTAGCACACCAGACTGTACTTCATTGAGATTAAGCAGGCGGGCGAGTAACAGCGGGCCAAGATCTGAAACAGTCGCCCGTACCGGATGGCCTTTTTCGCCAAAGATGTCCCACAGCACCACCGGGTTTTTGTGCGGTGACCAGTCAGTCACACCAATTTTTGCCAGCCGTGCGAGCAGCTTTTCAGACTCAACGCCTTCTTGTGCAATACCGGTGAGGTCACCTTTCACATCCGCCATAAATACCGGTACGCCAATCTCTGAAAACGACTCAGCCAGCTTTTGTAACGTCACCGTTTTACCGGTGCCGGTCGCCCCGGTTATCAGCCCGTGACGGTTTGCCATGCCGGGCAGTAAATGCAGTTCTTGTTCAGTGGTTCTGGCAATCAGCAGTGGTGCAATCATGATGATTTCCTGTGGCGATATTTCCATAAGCATAGCAAGCGCATACGGAACGTCACCCGCCAAAATCCTGGTTTGCGCAGATCCTCGCAGCAAAGGCTATGCTTTGCATATGTATTACTTATTATTGGGAAGCCATGTCCAGATTCTTCTTTAACGACCGTCAGAAAATGGTCGACGATGCCATCGA
Organism: Buttiauxella sp. S19-1; assembly: GCF_022134725.1. NCBI lineage: Bacteria > Pseudomonadati > Pseudomonadota > Gammaproteobacteria > Enterobacterales > Enterobacteriaceae > Buttiauxella > Buttiauxella sp. S19-1. Next base: position 23,403 of record NZ_JAHWLU010000037.1, on the reverse strand, counting down.
AGGTGTGATCATCAGCTCTCGTTTTCGTAATTTGACCCGTTTAGATACCGATCCCGCTATACGTGTGGTGGTACGCAAAGACTGGAATAAGAGCAAAGTGGCGATTATTTCAGGTGGCGGTTCGGGGCATGAACCGGCTCACGCAGGCTTTGTTGGCAAAGGGATGCTAACCGCTGCGGTATGTGGGGACTTGTTTGCCTCGCCAAGCGTGGATGCGGTTTTAAACGCGATTGTTGCGGTCACGGGCGATCGCGGTTGTTTGCTTATCGTCAAAAACTACACTGGCGATCGTCTTAATTTCGGGCTTGCGGCGGAGAAGGCCAAAAAACACGGTCTCAAAGTGGAGATGGTGATCGTTGGCGATGATATTTCGTTGCCCGATAACAAACAGCCACGCGGCATTGCCGGAACGGTACTGGTGCATAAAATTGCGGGCTTTGCCGCAGAACAAGGCAAGTCTTTGAGCGATGTTCGAGACATCGCGCAAAGTGCCTGCGATAGCATTGCCAGCATGGGTGTCGCCATGCAAACCTGCAACCTTCCGGACCAAAATGAAGAAGAAGGGCGCATCAAAGGCGGGCATCTCGAGCTAGGTCTGGGGATTCATGGTGAACCTGGCGCCAGTACACTGGATAGCCAAAACAGCCAGAAGACGATTGCTACTCTGGTGAATCATTTGCGTAAAAAGACCGGCAACGACGCAAGACTGGCAGTGCTGGTTAACAATCTTGGCGGCGTATCGTCTTTGGAAATGGCCATGCTTACCAAAGAGCTGGTGCATTCAGAATTAAAAGACCAGATCGATTATTTGATTGGCCCGGCACCACTGGTCACTGCATTGGATATGAAAGGATTTTCACTGTCCGCTATAGTGCTAAATGATCGTTTTATCAAAGCATTGCATGCAGATGTGGAAACGGCAGGCTGGTGCCCGGTGGTAAAACTCCACGCGATGCCAAAGCGGAAACACAGTGTGATACGTATCGAATCATCGGCGAAGCCGTCAGAAAATGCGGACGTTAAAACGTTGGTGGCGAATATTACGAATACGCTTATCGCACAGGAAAAAGCGTTGAATGCGCTGGATGCCAAAGTCGGAGATGGTGATACTGGCTCCACGTTTGCACAGGGTGCACGCGACATTGCACAGCTTAACGATGACGGCAAACTGCCATTAAATGACCCAGCGGCGCTGCTGGAATTAATCGGCGAACGCCTGGCAACGGTGATGGGTGGCTCAAGTGGCGTACTGATGTCGATCTTCTTCACTGCGAGCGGGCAGCAAGTCGCTAAAAAGCAGCCACTTGTCGATGCCTTGCTATTTGGCCTTGAACAAATGAAACGCTACGGTGGGGCAGAACTGGGTGATCGCACGCTAATTGACGCGTTACAGCCAGCACTGGAAGCATTAAAAAATCAGGATTTGTCTGCTGCAATAGAAGCCGCGGAAGCTGGTGCAGCAGCCACGGCGAAAATGCAGAAAGCTAATGCCGGGCGTTCGTCGTATGTAAACAGCGAGAATCTGAAAGGGGTAAAGGATCCAGGTGCAGTAGCGATTGCCGCAGTATTTGCCGGGATAAAGTAAGTTAGAGCATTGAACGTGATTTTGTAGGGTGGATAAGCGCCAGCGTCACCCACCATTTTTTCCGATCACGCCTGCCCGCTCAATGCCATCTGCGTTAACCAAAGCCGCGTATCAAACTCCAGTTGGTGATATTGCGGCTCCATATGGCAGCACAGCGAGTAAAACGCCTTGTTATGATCTTTCTCTTTTAAATGCGCCAGCTCGTGCACCACGATCATGCGCAAAAAGGCTTCTGGCGCATTTTTAAATACTGTCGCCACGCGAATTTCAGCTTTGGCTTTTAGCTTGTTCCCTTGCACGCGCGACACGGCAGTATGCAAACCCAGCGCATTATTCAGCACATGAATTTTGCTGTCATACGCCACTTTATTAATCGGCGGCGCATTGCGCAGATACTGGTTCTTCAAATCTTGCGTCCAGGCATACAACGCTTTGTCGGTGGTGATGCTATGCGTTTCCGGGTAGCGTTTTTGCAGCACTTCGCCCAGACGTTGTTCCGCAATCAGGGTACGAACCTGCGAGAGCAAATGTTCCGGATATCCCTGCAGATAAGTTAAATTGCTCATGAGTTCTCTCTTGCTTGACGTCTTTCAAAAGGCAGTTCGGAAAAAAAAGGGTATACTCACGCCCCCATTCGGGGAATAGCCGAAATTTTACCATCCAGGAGGGCCGATGAGCCAATTAGACAACGGTTTCCGTTCACTGACACTAAAACGTTTTCCAGAAACGGACGACGTTAACCCACTACAGGCGTGGGAAGCTGCCGATGATTATCTTTTGCAGCAACTGGACGAAATCGAAATCAGTGGCCCGGTCCTGATTTTTAATGACAATTTCGGGGCGCTGTCTTGCGTGCTGGCTGAACACAAGCCGTATAGCATCAGCGACTCGTATCTTAGCGAACTGGCTATCCGTGAGAACCTGCGCGAGAACGGCATCGAAGAGTCCAGCGTCACGTTCCTTGATAGCACCGCGAAATATCCGCAAGCTCCGGCCGTAGTTCTGATTAAGATCCCTAAAACCTTAGCTTTGCTCGAGCAGCAATTGCGTGCCCTGCACGAAGTCGTGACGCCTGAAACTCGCATTATTGCGGGTGCTAAAACGCGTGATATTCACAACTCAACCATCGAGTTGTTTGAGAAAATCATCGGGCCAACCACCACGACACTGGCGTGGAAAAAAGCGCGTTTGATCAACGCCACGTTCAGCGCACCGGTTCTGAAAGACACCGCAGAAACTCTGAGCTGGAAGCTGGAAGGCACGCCGTGGACGATTCACAACCACGCAAACGTCTTTTCCCGCACCGGTCTGGATATCGGTGCACGCTTCTTTATCGAGAATCTGCCGACCAATCTGGAAGGCGAAATTGTCGATTTAGGCTGTGGTAACGGTGTGATTGGCCTGCATTTGCTTGAGCAAAACCCGGAAGCGAAAGTGGTATTTGTTGATGAATCGCCGATGGCCGTGGCGTCAAGCCACAAGAACGTCGAATTCAACATGCCGGAAAACCTGGAACGCTGCGAGTTTATGATTAACAACGCATTGTCAGGGGTCGAGCCGTACCGCTATAACACGATTCTGTGTAACCCGCCGTTCCATCAGCAGCACTCTTTAACCGATCAGGTGGCGTGGGAAATGTTCCACCATGCGCGTCGTTGCCTGCAAAATGGCGGCGAGCTGTACATCGTTGCTAACCGCCATCTGGATTACTACCACAAACTGAAGAAGATCTTCGGTAACTGCGACACCGTTGCTACCAACAAAAAATTCGTGGTGCTTAAAGCCGTGAAGCTGGGCCGTCTTCGCTAAGCGTTTGGTCACTTCTGCTAAAAGTGGTGGATGACGCTTATCGCTTATCCACCCTACAAAACCTGGCCTGCGGGTCGGATGGCGCTAAATTTCCAGCGCTAAACGGGTGCCCTGCGCGATTGCGCGTCGGGCATCCAGTTCCATTGCCACATCCGCACCACCAATCAAATGCAGCGTTTTCCCCAGTTCGCGCAACGGTTGCGCCAGTTCACGACGCGAATCTTGCCCGGCACAAATAATCACGTTATCCACTGCTAATGTCTGCGGCTCTCCGCCTACCGTAATGTGCAAACCTTCGTCGTCTACGCGCTCATAAGTCACGCCCGCCAGCATTTTTACGCCACGTGCCAGCAGCGTTGTGCGGTGGATCCAGCCTGTCGTTTTGCCCAACCCTTCGCCCGGTTTACTGGTTTTGCGTTGCAACATGACAATCTTGCGCGGGCTTTTATGCAGTTGAGCGCCTTCAGGGCGTAACCCTCCCGCATGTTGCAGGCTGGTGTCGATGCCCCATTCCACGCAAAACTCAGCAATATTCTGGCTGGTGGATTCTCCTTCCTGGCTCAGATACATCGCGGTATCAAAGCCAATACCTCCGGCACCAATAATCGCCACACGGTCACCAACCGGGGCTTTCTCACGCAGTACATCGATATAATTCAGAACCTTAGGGTGCATAATCCCGTCGATCAGCGGCAGACTCGGCTCGATACCGCAGGCGAGGATAATCTCGTCGAACTCTTTAAGCAGCGGGGCGGTGACGTATTCATTCAGGCGAACTTCAACGCCCGTAATCCCTAACATGCGGCGGTAGTAGCGCAGCGTTTCGTAAAACTCCTCTTTGCCCGGAATTTGCTTGGCAATATTAAATTGCCCGCCAATTTCCGAAGCGGCATCAAATAGCGTCACTTTGTGGCCGCGCGCTGCGGCGTTGATAGCAAAAGCTAATCCCGCTGGGCCAGCGCCAACCACTGCCAGATTTTTACCAACCGAGGCCGGAACAACGGGCATTTTGGTTTCGTGGCAGGCGCGAGGGTTAACCAGGCAGGAGGTGACTTTGCCGAGGAAAATCTGATCCAGACATGCCTGGTTGCAGCCAATACAGGTATTGATCTCGTCTTCGCGACCCTGTTCCGCTTTGGAAACAAACTCGGCATCTGCAAGGAATGGCCGCGCCATCGACACCATATCGGCATCGCCATCAGCAAGGATCTTCTCGGCAGTTTGTGGATCGTTAATTCGGTTAGTGGTGACGAGTGGGATCGAAACAAACCCTTTCAGTTTGCGCGTCACCCAGCTAAATGCCCCACGTGGAACGGGTGTGGCAATGGTGGGAATGCGCGCTTCATGCCAGCCGATTCCCGTATTAATCAGTGTGGCACCGGCTTTTTCGATAGCTCTGGCAAGCTCTACGGCTTCGTCAAACGTGCCTCCGCCATCGACCAAATCCAGCATCGACAGGCGATAAATAATAATGAAATTCGCGCCGACTTTTTCGCGTACCGCACGCACCACTTCGATGGCAAAACGCATACGCCGCGAGTAATCGCCGCCCCATTCGTCATCGCGCTGGTTGGTTCTGGCCGCCAGAAACTGGTTAATCAGATAGCCTTCGGAACCCATGATTTCGACGCCATCGTATCCAGCCTGTTGCGCCAGGCCCGCGCATTGGGCGAACTCTTCAATGAGCGTCAGGATTTCATCATGGCTCAGCGCGTGCGGTTTAAAGCGGTTAATCGGTGCCTGAATGGCAGATGGAGCGACCGGGTTGGGTTGGTAGCTATAACGCCCGGTATGCAGGATTTGCAGCGCAATCTTGCCGCCTTCACGGTGTACGGCTTCGGTCACAACCTGATGATGGGCAAGCTGGCTTGCGTCATTGAGCACCGCGCCGCTTTCCACGCCAACGCCCGAAGGTGAAGGGGCAACGCCGCCTGTGACTATCAACGCTACACCATGGCGTGCGCGCTCGGCATAAAAGGCCGCTAAACGTTCGGCACCGTTCGGGTGCTCCTCAAGCCCGGTGTGCATCGAACCCATCAGCACTCGGTTTTTAAGCTGGGTGAAACCCAGGTCCAGCGGGGCAAACAGCGACGGATAGCTCATATTCTCTTCCTGAAGGGTCATTATTATTATGTGGTCGGATGAGTTAGTAATCTAGCTTGATGTAGCGCAAATGGGGAGAAGTTGTCGAATGATTGTGACATAACTCAAAGAACGGGTCGGGCAAGCAAATGCTTCCCGACAAAACCTGTAGGTCGGGCAAGCGAAGCGCCCCCGACACAACAGCAGCCGTATTTAATGCGCCAGGCGTTTTCCGAGAGCGTCAAACAGGTGAAGATGTTTTTCATCGACACCCAGTTGCAGCGGCGTGCCGCTGGCAAAATTTAGCTGCTGGAAGGATTTGAGACACACTGACTGGTTGGCGAAGTCGAGATAAACCAGAGTTGAATCCCCCTGAAGCTCAGTAAATCGGGCGTTAGTGTTGAACTGGTAATCCGCGCTTTCATTGAGGCGCAGGTGTTCCGGGCGAATCCCAATAAACACTTTTTCCCCTTCATTTAAGGCATGAGGCGGGGTAGTGAGCGGCAGCACAATGTCGTCAGCAATGACCAACGATTGGTTATGAAACACCGCAGGCAAAATATTGATTTTTGGGGTACCAATAAACTCGGCGACGAATAAATTTTCTGGCGTGTTATACAACTCAAGTGGCGTGCCGACCTGTTCAATTTTGCCTTTGTAGAGCACCACAATTCTGTCTGCCAGCGTCATCGCTTCGACCTGATCGTGGGTCACGTAAATCATTGTGTTGTTCAAATTGCTGTGCAGGCGGCTGATTTCCTGACGCATTTCAACGCGTAATGCCGCATCCAGGTTAGAAAGTGGTTCGTCAAAAAGAAATATTTTTGGTTGCTGGACGATAGAACGCCCAATCGCCACGCGTTGACGTTGGCCGCCTGAAAGGTTTTGTGGCAGGCGGTCGAGTAGTTCATCAAGCTGCAACATTTTTGCCGCTTGCTCGAGACGACGCGCAATTTCATCCGCGGGTGTTTTGACATTTTTCAGTCCAAAACTGAGGTTTTCGCGCACTGTCATATGCGGGTAAAGCGCGTAGGACTGAAACACCATCGACAGTTCGCGCTGGCCCGCGGGTAAATCAGTCACGTTATTTTCACCGATAATAATCGAACCGCTGTTCAAAGTTTCTAACCCGGCAACAATGCGCAGTAACGTCGATTTACCGCAGCCAGAAGGCCCAACCAGCACAATAAATTCGCCTGAATGAATATCGAGTGACAGGTTTTCGATAATGGTGTTTTTTTCATAGCGCTTATTAATATTTTTTAGCGTAACCGTGGTCATTATTTTCTCCGCAAATACTCACAGCGATTTAATCAGCAATAACAACATTGACGTTTTATCTTCCATCAACGTCTTATCATTGCGGCTTTCAACATTCAGACGCAGCAAAGGTTCGGTATTGGAACTGCGTAAATTAAAGCGCCATTCGGGGAACTGGATGCTTAATCCATCGCAATCAGATTTGCTCACACATTGTGCGGAGAATGTTTCTTCAATATGTTTCAACACGACGAGGGGGTCACAAACTGAGATATTGATTTCGCCTGAAACCGGGAAGCGAGCAATACGTTCTGTGATTAATTCAGCTAATGAACTTTGACCGTCATTAAGTAATTGCATCACCAGCAACGCGGGAATCATGCCGCTATCGCAGTAACCAAAAGAGCGGAAATAGTGGTGGCCGCTCATTTCGCCACCGTAAATCGCATTTTCCCGGCGCATCGCATCTTTAATAAATGCATGTCCCGTTTTTGACTCAATCGCAATACCACCGCACTGGTTAACTAATTGCTGGGTGTTCCACATCAGGCGCGGGTCATGAATAATTTTCTCCCCCGGGGTCTGCTTGAGAAACCTGGCTGCCAGCAGCCCAACCAGATAATAGCTTTCGATAAATTCGCCGCGGCTGTCGAAGAAAAAGCAGCGGTCAAAATCACCATCCCAGGCGATACCCAAATCGGCTTTATGCAGCACCACTGCGGCGCGTGTATCGAAGCGGTTTTCTTCCAGCATGGGGTTCGGCACCCCATTAGGAAAATGGCCGTCTGGTTCAGCGTATAACTTAATAAATTCAACGGCCGCCTTGTGTTTATGCAGGGCTTTTTCTATGGCCTCGAGCGCGGGTCCGGCAGCGCCGTTGCCCGCATTCACCACAATGCGCAGCGGGCGTGATAGCGGTGTAGTGACGTAACTCATCAGGTGTTCAACCCACGCGTGACGATGGTCGCAGCGCTGGTAGTTTCCCGGCTGCGCGGCAGGAGTGAAATGGTTTGCCTCGGCCAGCGCTTTGATTTGCAGCAGTCCGTTATCATTGCTCACCGGGCGCGCCTGCTCACGGACAATTTTCATGCCGTTATAATTGGCCGGATTATGGCTGGCGGTGATTTGTATTCCGCCGTCGGCGTTTAACAGCCGGGTGGCGAAATAAACTTCTTCGGTGCCGACCATGCCGATATCAATCACATCGACACCGCTATTAATTAACCCTTGTGCCAGCGTCTGTTTATATTCTTGTGAAGTCAGGCGACTGTCGCAGCCAATAACCATTTGTTTTGGCTTGAGCCAGGTTGCGACGGCATGTGCAATGCGTTGAACAATATCGCAATTAATGGTGACATCCACTTCACCGCGAATATCATAGGTTTTGAAACACTGTAATTCGTCCATAAATCAACCTGTTCCAGCAGGAGCGTCACGTTGACTCTCCCTCAATAAATTGGTAATCCAGTTCGTAATGGATTTTATTATTTTCTTCTAACAACAATTTTACAGCAGTTTTCCCTTTATCTTCGGCATGTTGAGAAATCGTCGTCAGGCGAACCCCCGAAGAATTCACCGGAATATTATCGAAGCCGGTAATAGCGACTTTTTGTGGAACCGCAATGTGATTTCCCACACAATAATTTACCGCTCCGGCAGCAAAGCGGTCAGATAAGCAGATAATCGCAGTAATCTCAGGATGTTCGCTTAATAGGGTTTTCGCAGCTTTTGCACCATGTTCTTCATCATGCAGTGTTTCATATAGCCAACAGTCACTGAGATTAATTTCATGTGCGGATAATGTTTCACGGCAGGCATTAACACGTGTCAGCATCAAAGTGTTATCCCCACTGACAATGTGTTCGAGCGAACGCAGACCTGATGCGGATTTAGCCGAAGGGAACGATATTATGCCAAATTTGCGATGGCCTTTTTTAAGCAAATATTCACAAATCTCACTCATCGCTTTTTGGTTATTAATCGAAACACTGCTGTAGCCGGGGAGTGAAAAATCTATGGTTACCACGGGAATGTTTTTTGCCAACGCCTGTTGAATGATTTCGTCGCTATTGTGCGTGGCGTTAAGAATATAACCATCCACCAGAGTATTCAGGCTTTTCACTTTTACATTCTGGCTATTTTTTAATGGAATCAGAACCAGGTTCACATCGTGATTTTCGCACTGAGTGGCAATGCCTTTCATCAAATTCAAATCGTGATTATCAATAAACACGTAACTCATCGAATCGTTAAAAATCACCCCAATGGTGTCTGACTTGCCGGTACGCAAGGCGCGACCCAGTCTGTCCGGGCCCTGAAAACCGCAGGAAGCGGCATACTCAAGAATTTGTTTGCGCAGTTCATCGGACAGTTTGTCCGGGTTATTCCATGCATTAGAAACGGTGGTATGTGAGATGCCCAGCGCTTTAGCGATTGATTTAGTAGTGACTTTTGTTTTGCTATTCATTTTATCAATGCTTCATCATTTTGATATTTGGATGTCTTTACTTTGCCATAAGTTTAACGTTAAACAAAAGTGATTGTGTGATCGGTTTAACGTTAAACATAATTTCCTGGTGTTAGCGTAAAAATAGATTGGGTGCTTATGGTTTCTAAGGAGAATTCTAGTGAAAGTCTCGACACTGGCTAAATGGACTGCGTCTATTCTGTTGGCAACCGTTATTTCCGGTTGTGACAAGGGTGATGAAAAGACGGCACAATCCGATGCGACACCGATAAAAATGTGGGTTGCGCCGAATGAAAATGAAGAAGCATTCTGGAATGCAATGGTCACAGAATGGAATAGTTCACCCCAGCATCGCAAAGTAGAATTTACGACTATTCCCGCAGCCAGTAGCTCGGAAGAAGCGATTATGAATGCGCTGGCTTCGGGAACTGAACCTGATATTACCAGCAATATATTTATTGGTTTCGCCAGCCAGCTAAATGAAATGGATCAGCTAATTGATTTAGCCAAATTGCCCAACTACCCGCAGCTCATTGAACATCGAACAATGGGGGAAATTGTTCCGGCCTGGGAGATTAAAGGCCAGACAAATGTCCTGCCAATTTATATCAATCCGATTGTTTATTGGTGGCGCATGGATTTATTAAAGCAATATGGCTACGACAAGGTTCCAACCACCTATCAGGATATTTACACCCTTTCCCAACGCCGTGCTGATGACAAATCAGGTTATGCCGTACAGCTTACCGCGGGTAAAAACTGGTGGGATCGCTGGTTTGATTTTATCCCGTTGTATTACGCGCAAACCAATGGCCAGGCTTATATCGCCGAGAATAAAGCTCAATACAATAATGCGCAGGGGGAAACCGTGCTGACGTTTATGGCGAAAATATTTGCCAATAAATGGAGCAGCTACGATTTCACGGCTGCAGACGACCCGCTCGCCACCGGGCAAGTGATGGCATCGGTGCGTGGCCCATGGGATATCGCCCGTTATCGCAAGCAATACCCAACCATTCTTGAAAGTATCCAGATAGGCCCGATGGTCACCGCTGATGGGCACCCTCAGCCTCACACCCTGGCAGACAGCAAAGGTTTAGTGATGTTTAAAAGCAGCAAACATCAAACCGAAGCCTGGGAGTTTATTCAATGGGTGTTCAGCGCGCCGGAACATGATCTGAAATGGCTTAAATTAACCGGGATGCCACCAGCGCGTGAAGACTTACTCACCAACAGTCTGTTTACCGGTTATCTTGATCAAAGCCCAGTCGAAAAGCAGATTGCGGCATTTGTTGCGAATGCGCAGCCGCCTGCGGCGACCACCAAAACCAGCGAAATTCAGCGCAGCATGACGCAAATGATTGAGCGCACTATTTTCTCCGGTGCCACGCCAATTGACGCGCTGAATCAGTCAGCCGCCGAAACTGACAAGCTGCTCGGGCAATAATCACGATGCGTAGAATTCGCATAAGCGACGCTTCATTAGGAGGTTTATTAGCCTCCTCGTGGCTCGGATATTCCGTGTTGTTTTGGTTTTATCCGTTTGCCTGGCTGGTGATATTAAGTGTGACGCAGTGGCAGTTTATTGGCACTCCACGCTTCAACGGCCTGTATAACTTTATCGGCGTAATGCAGGATGAACTGTTTTGGACATCCATGCTCAACGTGCTGCGCTTTTTGCTGTATTACATTCCAATAGTTTTAGTTGCTTCATTACTTTTTGCTGCCGGATTAAAACGTATTAAATATGGAAAGGGATTTATTGCCCTGAGTTTTTTGCTGGCAAATGTCTCATCCGGTGTCGCTTACTCCATCGTTTTTTCAAAACTGTTTAGCGAATATGGGCCAATCAATAACCTCCTGCGAGAATGGTTTGGTTTTGCCATTCCCTGGTTTACTAACCCGGACTGCGCGATGTTATCCATTGCTCTAATTGTGACCTGGAAATTTGTCGGTTATTACGGCCTGATTTTATATTCCGGCATGATGGCCATTCCAAAAGATATTTATAGTGCCGCTACACTCGATAAAACCGGTGCTTTCAAACAGCTTTACGCGGTAACGCTCCCGATGATGAACGCACAAATTATTATGGTGTTGGTTCTGGCGATTACTGTTGCGTTTGGCATCTTTACCGAGCCGTATCTTATTACCGGCGGAGGCCCATTAAATAGCACCACAACACCGATGGTAGTGATGTACGAAGTTGCATTCCAGAACATGAAACCGAGTTGGGCTGCCACTATGTCAATTATCGTGGCTCTCTGTAGCTTTGCTTTAATTTGGATATTACGTCGCCTGTTTGAAAAAAATATTGAGATAGTGTGATGAAAAAAATAAACCCCCTGAATTTTTTGATTCATGCACTGATGCTTATCCTCGCCATAAGTTGGCTATATCCCTTTATCTGGATGGTTATCGCATCCTTTAAAGATACTGCGCAAATCTACACCACGGGGTTATTTGATGGGCGCTTGTCACTCGATAACTATACGTTCTTGTTTGATAATAGTGCCAGAGCGGATAAACCCTTTTTGCGTACCTTATTTAACTCGCTGTTTATCGCCGTCACCATTACCGCCAGCGTGACGCTCACCTCCACGCTTGTGGGTTATGCGGTGGCAAAAATGCAGTTTCGTGGGCAGAAAGCCTTTAAAAACCTGCTGATCCTGCAAATGGTTTTCCCGGCGTTCATGTTCATTATTCCGCAGTTTGTCCTGATGCGTGAGCTGGGTTTAATCAACAGTTACAGCGCGATGATCCTGCCTTTTATGATGAGCGCATGGGGCATCTTTATGGTGTCACAAAGTTTTAAAGGCACGCCTAATGATTATATTTATGCTGCGAAACTCGACCACGCCAGCCTGTGGGGAATATTGCGCCATGTGATGATGCCGCTGAATAAATCGATTCTAGCTATCGTCGCGCTATTCACATTTTCCAGTGCCTGGGACAATTTCCTCTGGCCGTTGATCGTGATGCGTGAAGCGGAAAAAATGCCGTTCTCAGTATTGCTGGCAACGTTCAGCAAATCGTATGGCGTTTATCTCGGGCCGGTGATGGCTGGTGCCGTAGTGCAAACGTTGCCAGTGGTTATTCTCTTTATCTTGTTCCGTAAATATTTCCTGCAGGGAATGTCGCTGTCATTAAAATAATAGGGATCTGGAGATGGATAATTCCCATTGGTGGAATGAGACAGTTTTTTATCAAGTCTATTTACCGTCATTTCGTGACGGTAATAATGATGGATTAGGTGATTTTTACGGCTTACTGGAAAAAATAGACTACCTCGCAAGCCTTGGCGTGAAAGGACTGTGGATAACGCCTTTTTACCCTTCGCCACTGGTCGATAACGGCTACGACATCAGCGATTACTGCGCTGTAGACCCGCGTTTTGGTGATATGGCGGCGTTCAGCGCCGTACTGCAAGCGTGCCATCAACGGGGCATGAAAGTGATTATTGATGTGGTGATTAACCATGTCTCGTCTTTGCATCCGTGGTTTCAGGATGCCTGGAACAATCCTGCCAGCCCGTGGCGTAATTTCTTTCTGTTTAGTGACGCCCCCAATAATTGGCAATCATTCTTTTCTGGCCCGGCATGGAGCAAAGAGCCGGATACCGGCCAGTATTACTTCCATAAATTTTCCCCGCAGCAGGTGGATCTCAACTGGCGCAATCCGCGCGTCGAGCAGGAAATTTTGCAGATGCTCGATTTCTGGATAGTGCAGGGCGTTGATGGCTTCCGTTTTGATGTGATCAATTTCCTCACCACCGACGGCATCACGGCGGATAACCCGCAAAGCGAAGGTGAGCAGCAGCACCTCAACGATATTAATCAGCCTGGTTTATGCGCGGTACTGGCGCGCTTATGTCGCCATGTCCGTCAACAAGGCGACTACTTTCTGGTGGGTGAAGTGGGCAGCGAAGACCTCGATGTGCTGCAACGTTATCAGCGCCCCGAATTGTTGGATGTGGTGTTTAACTTTAATCTCGGCAGCCAGAAAACCTTTTCCGCCACCGCGATTTATCAGCAACTGACGGCGATGGAAAAACAGTTAACGGGTGTCCCGACGCTGTTTTTCTCAAGCCACGATATGCCGCGAATGATCAGCCGGTTTGGTGAGTCAGAGCGAGATACTGCACGCGCCATTGCTGTGATGGCGCTGCAAATCACCGCCCGTGGCGTGCCGTTTATTTTCCAGGGCGAAGAGAATGGTATGACCGATTATGTGCCTGAATCTCTGGAACAAATTTATGACATTCAGGGGCGCACGCATTACCACTCCGCGCTGGCCGACGGACTACCTCCAGGCCAGGCATTAGTGCAGGCGATTCAACATTCGCGCGATGGTTCGCGTTCTCCATGTCAGTGGCGGAATACGCCGCACGCCGGGTTTTCATCATGCCCGCCATGGATACCCGTTAACGCTAATTATCCCGAGGTGAATGCGCGGGCGATGCAGGACGACCCAGATTCTATCTTTCATGCTTATCAAAAGCTTATCTTGCTGCGTAATCAGTCACCGGCATTGCAGCATGGCGAATATCAGTTTCTGGAATGCATTCAACAATGCCTGTGGTTTGCCCGCCGCTTTGGTGACGAAACGGTGATGGTGGCGATTAATTTTGGCATGGAAATCAGCAACCCCGGCCGGGAAATCGCCGGGGAACTGTTGTATGGCGAAGATGCGCCAGTGCTCGGAAAAAATCATATTGTTATTAAGAGGACAGTTCATGGAAAGGAATAGCAAAAACCCGTTGATCACACCGGCAGATATCAAGCCATCGCACCCGTCAATGAAAGTAGAGTGTGTTTTCAACGCTGGAGTCACTGAATTCAACGGCGAAATTATTCTTCTACTGCGTGTAGCCGAGAGCGTAATTAGTGATTCGCCGCAGACAATCCATGTGCCTTTACTGGAACAGCAGGGCGATAAATGGGTTTGTACGACACGCATCTTTGACCGTAATGATCCACGTTTTGACTACAGTGACCCGCGCACTATCGTGAATATCGATCAGCCGGACGAAGTCTATTTAACCTCGATGTCCCATCTGCGGTTAGCACGTAGCCGTAATGGCATTGAATTCGTTATTGATAGTGAGCCGTTTATCTTCCCGGATAATCAATATGAGCAGTTTGGCTGCGAAGATCCGCGCATCACGGAAATCGACGGTGTCTGGTATATCAACTATTCAGCGGTGTCGTGTTACGGCATCTCGACCGCATTAGCGGTGACGCGTGACTTCCGGACTGTTGAAAAGCAGAGCGTCATTTTCTGCCCGGACAACCGTGATGTTTGCTTCTTCCCTGAGAAAATTCACGGCAAGTTTTATGCCTTAACCCGCCCGGCACCGAAACACTTTGGTAAGCCGGAAATCTGGTTAAGTGAATCACCGGATCTTCTGCATTGGGGTAATCATCGGCATTTACTGGGTGCTTCCGGGGATATTTGGGATGCCCGTAAATCGGGTGGTGGTGCCCCATTACTGAAAACAGATCGCGGCTGGCTGGCGATTTATCACGGTGTTGATGCCAGCCAACGTTATTGCCTCGGCGCACTGCTGCTTGATCTTAACGACCCGACGAAGATCCTCGCAAAATCACCGGTTCCGTTGCTGCAACCTGAGGCAATTTATGAGCGCGAAGGGTTCTTCGGCAATGTGGTGTTTACTTGCGGCGCGCTGATTAAGCACGACACGCTGCACGTCTGGTATGGCGCGGCGGATGAATGTATGGCGCTGGCAACGCTGCCATTGACTGAACTCTGGCAACATTTACGGCTGGCATGAATGAAGAAAAATCCCACTGTTAACGCGCTGCTGGCGGCTTATCGCCAGCGCCGTCCCTACCGTCTTGCGTGTCATAAAATAGAGTTCCATGGCGTGGCGGGGTTTGATGTTTACAACCCGACGAAGCCGTTCCGATACCAACAACAATGGATAATGGCGGCGCGTGTTGAAGCTCGCGAAAGTGAGTTGTCACAGGTGCGTTTTTTCCGTCTGGAAAATTTTAAATCGGCTTATTTACTGGAAGATGCGCCAGTTTTTGATTTGCAGGATCCGTTTATTTGCCAGGTCGGCGGAGAGATGGTTTTCGGTGGTGTTGAAGTGGCTTTCACATCACCTGGCGATCGGACCCTGATCTGGAAAACGCGTTTTTGGCGCGGTAAAGATCTCGCTTCGTTGCGTCATTTTGCCGATGGTCCGCCGGGCATGAAAGACATTCGGCTGGTTGATTTAGAAGATGGGCGCATTCTGCTGTTTACCCGTCCTCAAGGTGCGTTGGGTGGGCGCGGCAAAATTGGCTGGAAAATTATCCACACGCTTGAAGAGCTTACACCGGAGGTTATTGAACAGGCGCAATTGCTGGAACATGTTGATGCGTTGTCGTGGTGCGGAGTGAACGAAGCGTGGCTCAGTGCACCAAACTGCGTTGAGGTACTGGCGCATGTTGCCTGTTTCGATGAGCAAGGGAATCGCCATTACTACGCCGCAGCTTTTAGTTTTGATGTGTCTCAGCGGCAAAGTTCGCCAATCAGAATTATGGCTGAACGGAATGATTTTCTGGCCGGAGAGGCAAAACGTAGAGATTTAAGTGATGTGATATTTCCTGGGGGATTACTACTAAAAAATGATAATACAGTGTTGTTATTTTGTGGCACCAGTGATTGTGAAGTACAGGTGTTACTAATAGCTAAAAATCTTTATGGGATTTACCTCGCAAATTAACCATTGGTTGCCCCTTAATAAATAATAAGATGATAAAAAGAAATTGCTTTAATTCACAGCAGCAAAGCATTTAGTTTATCAATATAAATACGAATTGCATTCATGGTAATTATTCTGTGTTGTTTGCATTACGTAATAAGTCACACCCAATTAATTGTTCTCATAAATGTTTCATGAACTATATAAGGATATAGGTGATTATGAAAAGAAAAGCTTTGGCTTTATTTATCGGCCTGACGATTTCTACTGGTGCATTAGCAGCGAATAAATCAACGAGTAGCGATTTGGAACAACGTCTGAATCAATTAGAGCAACGTCTAATCGCTGCCGAACAGCGTGCTGCCACTGCGGAAGCCGAAATCCAACAGATTAAAACCACCCCTAAATCCGCTCAGACTACGGCACCGGTTCAAGTGGTGAGCGAACAATCTGTTAATGATAAAGCTGATAACCAATCACCGAAATTATCTTTAACCGGATATGGCGATTTAAAAATTTATGGCGACGTAGAATTTAATATGGATGCCGCCAGTCGCAGTAATGGCCTGACATCTGTACGCCGTAGTGCCAATACTAATTGGGCTGATGGCAATAACGAACGTTGGGATATTAATGGTCGTTTATTATTGGGCTTTGATGGTTATCGCCGCATGGAAAATGGCCAATTTGCCGGTTTCTCAGCACAGCCGTTAGCGGATTTAAGCGGTGATATGAATCTTGATGATGCGGTATTTTTCTTTGGGCAAGAGAACGACTGGAAAATAAAAGTCGGGCGCTTCGAAGCCTACGATATGTTCCCGCTGAATCAGGATACTTTTGTTGAGTATTCCGGTAATACCGCCAACGATTTGTACGGCGATGGCTTTGGCTACATCTATATGATGAAAGAAGGGCGCGGGCGTAGTGATTCCGGTGGTAGCTTCCTGATGAGTAAAACCATCGACAACTGGTATTTCGAATTCAATACCCTGCTGGAAGATGGCACTTCGCTGTATCAAGACAAGTCTTATCATGGCAATGAACTGACCAAAGACAAAAATGTTGCTTATCTGCGTCCGGTGATTTCCTGGTCGCAAGATGAATTCTCAGTTGCTGCTGCGATGGAAGCGCAGGTGGTGGATAACGCATACGGTTACAAAGATGCCAATGGCCAAATGGTGGATCAATCGAGCCGCACCGGTTATGGCTTAACCATGACGTGGAACGGACTGAAAAGCGACCCGGATAACGGCATCGTTGCCAACTTCAATACTGCCTACCTTGACGCCGCCGATGAAACTGACTTCACTGCGGGTGTCAACGCACTGTGGCAGCGTTTCGAGCTAGGTTATATCTATGCCCACAACGACATTGATAAGTTTGATGTCAACTCGGCGATGGATACCTGTGAAGACGACTGCTGGATAACCAATGCGGGGACTTACGATATTCACACCATCCATACTTCGTATCAATTCCCGAACGTGATGGGCATGAAGAACTTTAATATTTATCTCGGGACTTATGTGTCGTGGGTTAGCGCTGATAATGACGGCAGCGATGGCGACGACAATACCCGCTATGGCGGGCGTGTGAGATTTAAATATTATTTCTAATGTGAGTTAGCTTGCCCTCATCCTATCCCCCAAGAGCTGTCTCTTAGTCACATCTTTGAAGGACGGTTCCTGCTGATTGGGAGAAGGTTTCGTTCACCGGGCGATTTAAGCCGGACCCGAAAGTCAAAGTCAAAAGCCAGAGCGGTTTTGACCTTGTCCCCGGCTTCAATCGCGCCGTTTTTACCCTTCAGTCGGGGTCACGTGGCCGGGAGCCACGTGAGAGAGCGATCGTCGGGAACGAATCGCGAACGACCTCGAATGTTGGGTGAAAAACGGTGTTTACCGCTTTAGCGGCGATTGATTTGCCGGGCGCCTGGATTATCAAGGGGTTGGCGTTAACCCCTTGATACGTTCACCGTTTTCGGGAATTAAAGAGATAGCTGAACGCACGGGTGAACGGAAAATCAGCGAGGCTTGCAGATCTGACCCTGACAAGATTGCCAGAGCAAGTTGTGAGCCCTCAGGGAGAGGGCCGGGGTGAGGGTGGCATCACCAGGCCAGGAGCCTGCCACATCGACGTCGTCAAACCACTATCAACCAGCGTTAACTGGTCGGCATAAACTTTCATCCATTTGCGTTTCATCTCGTCATACAACCCGCGATGTGCCTGATTAGGTGTAAATTCACGCTGCCATTGCACCAGGCGCTCGCCTGCATCAGCCATATTATTAAACAACCCGACACCGACGCCTGCGGCTATTGCACAACCCAATGCTGTCGCTTCTTTGACAACCGGAACACGCACCGGTAGGCCCGTCACATCACTTAAAATCTGGCTCCACAACGCGCCTTTTGAGCCGCCACCGGCAAACACCAGCGACTCAAACTGAATGCCCGAAAACCCGGAAATTTGCTCAAGATTGCAGGCCGACACGATCGCTGCATTCTCTTCCAGTGCTCTGAATAATGTCGCTTTGTTGCACTTTTCGGGGTCGATGGAGAGGTTAATAAACGACGGCGCTGCGTGATACCACTGCTTGAAGTGCATCGCGTCGGAGAAAATCGGCATCACACCGTGCGACCCCGCCGGAACACGCGCTGCCATCTCCTCGAGCAAAGCGTAAGTATCCACGCCAAGCCTTTCGGCCAGCAGTTTTTCTTCCGCGCAGAAGGCATCCCGGAACCAGCGCATCGTCAGGCCGGTAAAAAAGCTGATGGATTCGGCCTGTACCATATTGGCGATAACATGTGGATTGATACGAATGTTCATATCCGGATCGGTTTTGATCGCTGGCAGATTCACTACCTGTTGCCAGAAGGTGCCACCCAGCACTGCCGCTTGCCCGGCGCGCACCACGCCAAGCCCGAGGCAACCCAGTTGCACATCGCCGCCGCCCATCACCACGGGGGTTCCAGCCAGCAAACCACTCTGCTGTGCGGCTTGCTGGGTCACGGCTCCCAGCACGCTGCCGGTTTCTTTTACCGGAGAGAGAATATCCGCGCGCAGCCCCGCCATATCCAGCAATGCGGGCTGCCAGTCGCGGGTGGCTAAATCCAGCATACCGGTAGTTCCTGCGTTGGAAGGGTCAACCGCCAGCTCACCGCTGAGTTTGGCCGCCAGCCAGTCGCTGATCATCGTCACGGTCGCCGCCTGGCGATAAATATCCGGGCGATGATGTGCAAGCCACAGCAGACGCGGCATGGCGCTTAACGCCAGCGTCTGACCGGAAACGTGGTAAACCTCGGATTCAAACTGATAGTCGTGGATCTCCTTTAGCTCGGAGACTTCACGGCTGGCACGGGCATCAACGTTGGCACAGGCCCAGATAGGTGTGCCATTTTTATCGTAAAGCACGATCCCTTCACGCATCGAACAGCAGGAAATTGCGCTGATAGCACCAGGGGGAAGGTGGGCTTTTTGCAGTGCATCACGGATGCACTGGCAGGCGAGCTGCCAGTTGGTGATGAGGTCAAACTCCATCGAGCCGGGGACATCGGCCACGCTCAGGTGTTTCCATTCGGCCTGGCCGACGGCAATCTGGTGGCCTGAAGTATCGAAGATCACGGCGCGGATGCTGCCCGTTCCGGCGTCCAGTGCAAGTAAATAACTCATCGCCATTCCTCTTATGAGCGCGGCTGGCGACGAATCAGGTTTAATCCGCCAACGCCAGTACCGCCCGCGCAGTCTCTTCTTCCGTCACCAGGCCATTGATATGCTGGCCTAGCAGTGCGGCATAAATCGCGTCCGCTTTGTCTGTCCCGCCCGCAACACCCACAATCGTCGGGAGATGCGCCAGGTCATCAAGCGTCACGCCAAGTAGTTCGCGGTGAATTTCCAGTCCTTCCACCCGTTCGCCATCCGCTTGCAGGAAATAGCCAAGAATATCGCCCACCGCGCCTTTGCGGGCGTACATCAGTTGTTCGCCTTCGCTGATATAACCGGAGCGCAAAATGGTGGCATCGCGCTTTTGATTAATCGCCCCAATCCCGACCACCGCGACATCGGCGGCGGTAGCCGCAAGAATCACATCGCGCACGCTGGATTCCATGCGCAAAATCTCGGCCACTTGTGGCGATGATACCCGCAGCGGTGCCGGGATCATGCTGACACTGCAAGCCGCATCTAACTGGCCGATGCCGGTCATATAAGGCCCGACACCGCCGGAAAGCGTCACCAGGCGAATCTGCTGCGAGCTGATAAAGCCGCTCAAATGTTGCAGGCAGTTCATGGTCGCTTCGCCAAATCCCACCGCCAGTAATTGCCCTGGCTCCAGAATGCCCATCAGCGATTGTGCCGCGCCAATCCCCAAGCGGGTGTTCATCGGCGGCGTGTTATGCGCCGGAAGCACTCGGGCGATTTTGAGACCGAAACGCTGCTGCAACTGAGTTTCCAGCGCCAGGCACCCTTCAAAACGCGAGTTAATCTGCACGCGAATCACGCCAGATTGACGGCCTTTTTCCAAGAGTCGTGAAATCTTTAACCGCGGTAAGCCGAGGCGCTCGCCAATGTCGTTCTGCGTCAGCCCGTCGTGGTAGTAAGACCAGGCTACACGCGCCAACAACTCCTCTTCTGCCATCGGCAAGGCGGCTAGTTTGCCTTCTTCTGCTGTTCGTTTATCGCTCATATTTGAACTCTTCTTAAAATTTAGATCATATGTTCGAAGATGCGGGGCAAGAAAATGTGAAGCACACGGCAAAAAGATCATTTTCTGATACCAGGGGTTTAGCCGATCTATTTAAAAATTTTGTGATCCCAGTCCGGTTGTAAAGATAACCCTGCGTCTACGCTTTTGAACATTATTAATTCAATTTCTCTTTTGTTCAATTGTGGAGTGCCGATGCCCAACACCACCGCAATGCTGGAAGCTCATCACATCAGCAAACAATTTTCAGGCGTCAGCGTTCTGAAAGCGATTGATTTTGCTCTGTATGCCGGGCAGGTCCACGCATTGCTGGGCGGGAATGGTGCCGGTAAGTCGACGCTGATGAAGATTTTCGCCGGGGTCGAAACCGCGGATAGCGGTGAACTGAAGGTGCACGGTAAAGCATTTGGGCGGCTTAAACCGGGTCAAGCGCATGAGCTGGGTATTTACCTGGTGCCGCAGGAACCGATGTTGTTCCCCAATTTGACGGTACGTGAAAACATTCTTTTTCGTCTGCCGCGGCAAAGTGACATTGAAAAACGGCTGCAAGAGAAAATGCGCCAGCTTGAGTGCCAGATCCCGCTCGGTGCCACTGCCAGCACGTTAGAAGTGGCCGATCAACAGATGGTTGAGATCCTGCGCGGTTTAATGCGCGAGGCGAAGATCTTGATCCTTGATGAACCGACCGCCTCTCTCACACCAGGTGAAACCGAACGCTTGTTCCGCCAGATCCGCGCGCTACAAAACCTCGGCGTCGGCATTGTTTTTATCTCGCACAAATTGCCGGAGATCCGCCAGATCGCCAGCCATATCTCGGTGATGCGCGACGGCGCGGTGGTGCTACAGGGCGAAACCGCACAACTGCTGGATGAGCAGTTAATCAATGCCATGACGCCACTCGACCGCAAGCATACGCTGAGCGATACGCAAAAACTGTGGCTGGCGCTGCCGGGAAACCGCCGCACGCAGCCGCAGGATTTTCCGGTATTGCGCGTTGAAGAACTCACCGGAGAAGGTTTTATCGATCTCAGTTTTGAGCTGTACGCCGGTGAGATCGTCGGCCTTGCCGGGCTGGTCGGATCCGGGCGCACCGAGTTAGCTGAAACGTTGTATGGCCTGCGCCCGGTGCGTGGAGGCCGGATCTATCTGGAGAACCGGGAAATTAGCGGCGACCGGACGAAATCACGCCTCGATCGTGGGCTGATTTATCTGCCGGAAGATCGGCAAGTTTCCGGTCTTTTTCTGGATGCGCCGATTCGCTGGAACACCGTCGCGCTCAATGAGGCGAGTGTCTGGCAGCAAAGCAAGCGGGAAGCAGCGGTAGTGGAACGCTACCACCGGGCGCTGGGCATCAAACTCAATAATGCCGAGCAAACTGTGCGCACGTTGTCCGGCGGTAATCAGCAGAAAGTCCTGCTGGCGCGCTGCCTGGAAGCCAACCCGTTATTGCTGATCATCGACGAGCCGACGCGCGGCGTGGATGTAGCAGCGCGGGCGGATATTTATCAACTGATCAAAAGTGTCGCGGCGCAAAACGTCGCGGTGCTGATGATCTCATCCGATCTTGACGAGTTCAGTGGGCTTGCGGATCGCGTACTGGTGATGCATCAGGGCGCGATGAACGGCGAATTACGCAAACCTTCGATCACGGTCGAAAGCATGATGAGCATGGCGTTTGGCGGAGGTAAAGCATGAAGAAATTGCTCCGTAACCGCGAATTGAGCGCACTGCTGGCGATCGTCGCCCTGTTTGCCGTGCTGGTGGCGCTGAATCACAGCTATTTCAGCTTGCAAACGTTAAGCATGATCTTCACCAGTGCGCAGATCCTGATCCTGTTGGCGGTGGGCGCGACGATGGTGATGCTAACGCGCAACATCGACGTTTCGGTGGGATCAACCGTCGGCTTGTGCGCCATCGCGGTAGGGGTTGCGCTTAACAGCGGTTACGGCCTGCCAGCGGCGATGCTATTTGCATTGCTGATTGGCGCAATTGCAGGGTTTTTTAACGGGGTGCTGGTGGTGTGGCTGCGCATTCCGGCGATTGTCGCCACGCTGGGCACGCTCGGGCTTTATCGTGGCGGCATGCTGCTGTGGACCGGCGGAAAATGGATTGAAGGGCTGCCTGCCAGCCTAAAAGCGCTCTCCGAGCCGGTTGCTATTGGGGTTTCACCGCTTGGGTTTTTGGTACTGATTGTGGTGGCTATTGCCGCCTGGATGTTAGCGCGTACCGCCTTTGGTCGCGATTTCTACGCGGTGGGTGATAACCTCGCCGCTGCGCGCCAGTTGGGTGTTGCGGTCAATCGCACCCGTCTGCTGGCGTTCACGTTTAACGGCATGCTGGCGGCCATCGCCGGGATTATCTTCGCTTCACAGATTGGCTTTGTACCGAACCAAACCGGTAGCGGGCTGGAGATGAAAGCTATCGCCGCCTGTGTGCTGGGCGGCATTTCATTGCTCGGCGGCACCGGAACCGTGATTGGCGCATTCCTCGGCGCGTTCTTCCTGACTCAAATCGACACCGTCTTAGTGCTGTTCAAACTGCCGGCCTGGTGGAATGACTTTATCGCCGGACTGGTTTTGCTCGGCGTTTTAGTGCTCGACGGGCGCTTGCGACAGGCACTGGCTCGCCACCAACGGGCGCAGAAATACAGCCGTTTTGTACCGCCATTGCCCGGAGCTAAAAACGTGCGGCAATTTCCCCGTAAGAAAAAGGATGTGGCGTAAATGAACAAGCTGAAACTTAACTGGGAAGTGGCGCTGTTACTGATTCTGGTGGCGGAGATTTTACTG
>NZ_JAHWLU010000036.1:0-40045 GCF_022134725.1 Buttiauxella sp. S19-1 | reverse complement strand
CCAAAATAATATTAGCGACATGGATAAAAATAAAACAATTCGCTCCAAAACATTCCAGTGCAATGAATGATAGCGGCAAAGAAGCACATCAACAGAAGCTAAACTTAAGTAAGTGATGGGTTTAAAGCCGGGAATGACCCGGCTTAATCAATTACATCTTATAACCAAGAGTCACTGCAGTACGTCTGTCGGTATGTTCAGGTGCAGAATCTGGCGGATTTGAGTTCCAGGTGACGTTATAGCCAACCCGCAAACCAAAGTGCTCATTGATTGCAACTTCAAGCGCAGTTTCAGAGTTTACCGTCGTATCTTCGCTACCCAGTACAGACACGCCCTGGATAAATTTGGCGTTATCGGTTAACTGCCAGTTATAAATACCTGATGCGTAGCCCAACGGCTGAGTCTTATGACCACCATCGGTATACTCGTCATAACGTACACCAGGACCAAATTCCAAACGCAGACTGTGCACTGGGCCATTAAGGAACTGGCGACCATAACCAGCAGTCAGTACATCCCTTGAGTCATAACCGTTATACCGATCAGTTAACCAACTCGCCTGACCGAACAGGTAATCGCTGTCAGTCATGTTGTAACGGCTACGGCCCCCGATGGAATAAGTCTCAGAAGAGCGTTCATCATTAGACGAGGTATTGTTTGCATTGCCCCACAGTGACCATGCGGTTGCCGTTTGGTACCAGGTCAAGTTGGAGTTAGCGGTCAGCGAGGAGCTGGTGGTGTTACCTGATTGTGCAAGGTAGCCTGCATTCAGATTACCTTCGAACGGTTTCTTTGCGGTGGCTGGGTCATCCATGACAGTGAAAACCGAATTATCTGCAATTGCAAAGTGACTCAATAGCGCACTTCCGGTCAGCAAAATTGCAGCCGGTACTGTCTTAACAAAATTCATTTAATCGTCCGTACAACATAAAAAGAAACCATCAAGGTTCCGGAATCTTTTCTGTGGATCAAATATTTATGAGCCAAGAAAGGTAACAAATTATAAAAAAGCTCGAATAACATAGCAATGAATTCTTCTTTCATTTTTTGAATAAGAGAGCTCTTAAAACATCTTAATTTTCATAAACATAGTGCGTAGGGTTATTTTACAAATTATTTGATAAATCATGGTGTTAATTGACATTCTCTTGCCTAAACAGTGCTACGCTTTATCCCAATGCTAAATTAAGGAGGATATATGACACGCATTTACACACTGACACTTGCCCCTTCTCTGGACAGCGCAACACTGACAGCACAAATTTATCCCGAAGGTAAACTACGGTGCACCGCTCCGGTATTTGAACCAGGCGGTGGTGGAATTAACGTTGCGCGAGCGATTGCCCACCTCGGCGGGCAAGCAACTGCCATTTTTCCTTCCGGTGGTGCGACAGGCGAACACCTTAGCAATCTGCTTTTAGATGAACATGTTGCCATTGATACCGTAGATGCTCACGACTGGACGCGGCAAAACTTGCATGTTCACGCCGAGTCTACCGGTGAGCAGTATCGCTTTGTGATGCCAGGTGCGGCCCTTACCGATGATGAGTTTCGCCGCCTGGAAGAAAAAGTCCTCACTATTGAAGCGGGCTCCATTCTGGTTATCAGCGGCAGTCTTCCACCAGGTATTGATGTTTCGAAACTCTGCGGGTTAGTCAAAGCGGCCCAAAAATCCGGGATACGCTGCATCGTTGATAGTTCAGGCGAAGCGCTCAAAGCGACTCTGGAAATCGGCAATATTGAGTTGGTGAAACCTAACCAAAAAGAGCTCAGTGCATTAGTCAATCGCGACCTCACACAACCTGACGATGTGCGTAAGGCAGCTCAGGAAATCGTTGATAGCGGAAAAGCCAAACGCGTGGTCGTTTCGCTTGGTCCGCAGGGCGCATTGGGCGTAGATGCTAATGGTTCTGTTCAGGTGGTACCACCGCCAGTGAAAAGCCAAAGTACAGTGGGTGCCGGAGACAGCATGGTCGGCGCGATGACGCTAAAACTAGCTGAAAATGCCCCACTACTTGATATGGTCCGATTCGGTGTCGCCGCCGGGAGTGCCGCCACACTCAATCACGGCACCCGTTTGTGCTCCATGGAAAATACCCAAAAAATCTACGACTACTTATGCAGTTAACAAGACTGAGTTAACAGGCCGCCCTGCTCGGGGCGGTTCGCCACGACGGCAAATGTCGCCATTTTGTGCAGATCAACTATGCTAAAACCTTCGGGATAACAATGGGGTGAACCATGAGTAGCGGAGACATTGAGCGTTATGTTGTCACATTAAAGTTCAAGGAGCACAATCTCACGGACCTTAACGAACTGAATAACACGCTGACTCGTGGAGGTTTTTTACTCACCTTTACCGATGACGAAGGGAAAATTCACGAATTAGGCAGCAACTCATTCGGCTTGATAAGTACATTAGAGCAGACTGAAGTTGAAGAGCTTGCCCGTGGGCTCGCTAAACTGGCGCTGGGAATAGAGCCAGAAGTTTCAATCACCACCTGGGATAGCTGGCGACAAGAGAGTCAATAGCCTGGTTTAAAACTCCTGACCGGGGATGTGCGTTAGTTCGAAGTTTGACCCGGTTAACAGCGATAAACTAATGATCTACCAGATAACCTGGAGAGAAGCATTATGTGGCAAGCCATAAGTCGTCTGTTAAGTGAACAACTCGGTAGCGCTGAAATTGAACAACGCACTGAATTACCCGGAGGGGAAATTCATGCTGCCTGGCGAATTCACTATGCCGGTCATGAGATTTTTGTCAAAAGCGACACTCGCGAGCTGTTACCCATCTTCACCGCCGAAGCCGATCAACTTGAACTACTCGCACGCAGCAACACAGTGCGCGTACCGAAAGTCTGGGCGGTAGGCAGCGATAGGGATTACAGTTTCCTGCTCCTTGAATATATGCCCGCTAAACCCCTGGATGCCCACAACGCCTTCTTGTTGGGGCAACAACTCGCGCGCCTACATCAGTGGAGTGAACAGCCGCAATTTGGGCTCGATTTTGATAATGATCTTTCCACCACTCCACAGCCCAATGCCTGGCAACGCCGCTGGTCAACATTCTTTGCAGAGCAACGCATTGGCTGGCAGCTTGAACTGGCGGCTGAAAAAGGGATTCAGTTTGGCGACATCGACCTGATCGTCGATTTTGTGCATCAGGTTCTTGCCTCCCATCAACCGCAGCCTTCATTACTGCATGGCGATTTGTGGTCAGGAAATTGCGCGATGGGTACCGATGGGCCATTTATCTACGATCCGGCCTGTTACTGGGGTGACAGAGAGTGCGACCTGGCAATGTTACCGTTGCATCCGGATCAACCACCGCAAATCTACGACGGTTACCAGTCAGTTTCCCCTCTTCCTACAGATTTCCTTGAGCGCCAGCCTATTTATCAACTCTATACTTTGCTTAACCGCGCGATTCTATTCGGCGGTCAACATCTAGTCACCGCGCAAAAAGCGCTGGAACGCGTTCTGGCAGCATGAATAATTCGCCACTCCCTATTGGAGTGGCGTTTTTCTAGATGAAGCCGAGCAAAGAAAAGAAGAAATAACCGATAACGATAATAATGATGGGTAAAATATAGAGCGGGAATATTTGCAGGAAAATGGTGTGTCGCGGCACCACGATTTTCGCGTCGATTTGTTCCTTGGTTAACCCTTCGGGGCCTTTGGCTTGTTCCAGTATCAACTGATCCTCTACCCCTTCACGCAGAAACTTCGCCTGGCGGCTCATTCGCGCGCCAGATCCCTGCAATGCCAGACCGACAAAGATCAGCATGTAGATCACCCAAAACAGAATATTGGCCTGTTGATGGAAGTCAGGTTGTGGCGAGTTGTACCAGAAGAAATTTAAGAATGGCGTATTAAAACGCATCATCTCAATCATGACATGTGCGAAGTCCAGCATGACAGCATTAATCCCCGCCTGCTTTTCGCTGTGTTCATACATGAACTTAAGAATTGATATCAGTGTTGAAATCATCGCCGGGATGAAAATTACCCAGCCAGCCACACGTTTGAGTACGGCAATGCGTCCAGCTTGTTGATACGTCATTCGTTCCCCTTGGTTAAGACGTAACTTACACGCACAAAGTTTACCTCTTCCGGGGGGATTTCGCCTGAGCTTTACGGGCGATTCTCACAAAGCAGTGGCAACAAGCGAAAATTCCAGCTATTGATAAGTAATCTTAACTGTAATGCACACCGACAGGAGTCGAAACATGGCTGTGACTCGCCAAATTTTAGCTGCGATTTTTGATATGGACGGTTTACTGATTGATTCTGAACCATTATGGGACAAAGCCGAGCTGGAAGTGTTGGCTAGCGTTGGTGTGGATATTTCCCGCCGCTCTGAACTCCCTGACACGCTGGGTTTGCGTATCGACCTGGTTGTTGACCTGTGGTTTGCCAAACAACCGTGGAACGGTCCATCTCGTGAGGAAGTGACAAACCGCGTGATTACTCGCGCCATTGCCCTGATTGAAGAGACGCGTCCGATTTTGCCTGGTGTGCGTGAAGCTGTCGCTTTATGTAAAGCGCAAGGTCTGAAAGTGGGTTTAGCGTCTGCTTCACCTGCACATATGCTTGAGCGTGTGCTGGAAATGTTCGACTTACGTTCCCAGTTTGATGCCATCGCCTCGGCAGAACATCTGCCTTACAGCAAGCCCCATCCGCAGGTTTATCTGGATGCCGCTGCTAAATTGGCTGTTGACCCGCTCGCCTGTGTAACGCTTGAAGACTCCGTGAATGGCATGGTTGCCACCAAAGCCGCACGCATGCGTTCTATTGTGGTTCCCGCAGAAGAAAACCGTGACGACGTGCGCTGGTGCCTGGCAAATGTGAAGTTGTCTTCGCTGAGTGAATTACGCGCCGAACACCTGATTGGCTAATTTATTACGATGCGGGGCTCCCCGCATCATTCTCAAAACCATACCGACATCTAATTTTTTAAAACAGTATTTCAAAAATATTTGAGTTTCCCCCCTCCCGTATCTACTCTTTACAGACACGCGCAAATGCGCTTTTCCGGATACCGGAGTAACTATGATTCTCGATGCTTTTAATCTGCAAGGCAAAGTCGCTGTTGTCACGGGATGCGATACAGGACTGGGTCAGGGAATGGCGATTGGCCTTGCCGAGGCTGGTTGTGACATCGTCAGCGTAAACCGCAAAATCCCGCATGAAACGGCGCAAAAAGTGCGAGATTTGGATCGCCGTTTTCTCGCCATCCAGGCAGATTTAAGCCAACAAGACGCGATCCCTGACATCATTGCGCAGGCCGTGGCAGGAATGGGGAAAATAGATATCCTTGTAAATAACGCAGGCACCATTCGCCGGGAAGATGCGCTGGAATTTAGCGAGAAAAACTGGGACGACGTAATGAACCTGAACATTAAATCAGTATTCTTTCTCTCTCAGGCGGTGGCAAAACAGTTCATTAAACAAGGCACTGGCGGCAAGATTATTAATATCGCCTCCATGTTGTCCTTCCAGGGCGGTATCAGAGTCCCGTCTTACACCGCATCTAAAAGTGCCGTGCTTGGCATAACGCGCCTGCTGGCAAATGAATGGGCGCAACATAATATCAATGTCAACGCGATCGCGCCGGGATACATGGCAACCAACAACACTCAACAACTGCGTGATGATGAAGTCCGCAGCCATGAAATCCTCGAGCGAATTCCCGCGGGTCGTTGGGGTGTTCCTGCCGATCTGCAAGGCCCGGTGGTGTTTCTTGCCTCCAGTGCTTCCGATTATGTCAACGGTTACACCATTGCCGTCGACGGAGGCTGGTTAGCCCGCTAAACAACACGCCGCCGGGGAATCCGGCGGTTGCAAAATGTTACGCCGTCACCTCTTCCGTCTACTGTATAAAAACCCTATACTGTATGAATCGACAGTTTTCATCCAGGTAGTATCATGACGGCGGAAGGTCACCTTCTTTTTTCCATTGCCTGTGCAGTATTCGCTAAAAACGCCGAACTCACGCCTGTGCTTGCTCAAGGAGACTGGTGGCATATTGTGCCTTCAGCCATCCTGACCTGTTTGCTGCCTGATATTGACCACCCAAAGTCATTTCTCGGTCAACGCTTGCCGTGGTTTTCCAAACCCATTGCCCGCGCCTGCGGCCATCGGGGCTTTACCCACAGCTTATTTGCCGTCTTCGCAAGCCTTGCACTGTTCTATCTCAAAGTCCCCGAAAGTTGGGTGATTCCCGCCGATGCCCTTCAAGGCATGGTGTTGGGTTACTTAAGCCATATTTTGGCAGATATGCTCACTCCTGCGGGTGTCCCACTCCTTTGGCCCTGCCGTTGGCGCTTTCGCTTTCCCATCATCAGGCCGCAAAAAGGTAATCAACTGGAACGTGCCTTGTGCATGGTGTTGTTTGGTCTGGCCGTGTGGATGCCGCAAAGTGTGCCCGATAACAGCGCGGTGCGCTGGTCATCGCACATGATAATTTCGCTGCAAATGACCTTTAATAGTTTTTTAAATAACCACCTGGAACAATAATTAAACGAAATAGCTCTAATTGTAATAATCAATTCCTTTTGAATATAAGAGTAACTCCAGGGTTCTGGTACGCTTTACAGAATAAAGGTGGCAATCAGTCCATCTGTTTAAAATATACTCAGGAGATACGGGGATGAATTTTCCACTCATAGCGAACGTTATCGTGTTCGTTATTCTATTGCTGTTGCTGGCACAAACTCGCCACAAACAGTGGAGTCTGGCAAAAAAAGTACTGCTTGGTCTGGTGATCGGTGTGGTCTTTGGCCTTGCATTACACACCATTTATGGCGAAGACAGTCCGGTACTGAAACAGTCTATTCAGTGGTTTAACGTTGTCGGTAACGGCTATGTTCAATTACTGCAAATGATCGTCATGCCGCTGGTATTTGCCTCTATCCTGAGCGCGGTGGCACGTCTGCATAACGCCTCTTCTCTGGGCAAAATCAGCGTTCTGACCATCGGGACATTGCTGTTTACCACGCTGATTTCAGCGCTGGTCGGCGTGCTGGTCACCAACTTGTTTGGTTTGACGGCTGAAGGCCTGGTGCAAGGCACCGCTGAAACCGCTCGTCTGAGCGCAATCGAAACCACTTATGTGGGTAAAGTGGCTGACCTCAGCGTACCGCAACTGATTCTGTCATTCGTGCCGAAGAACCCGTTTGCTGACCTGACAGGGGCTAACCCAACGTCTATCATCAGCGTGGTGATTTTCGCCGCGTTCCTCGGTGTAGCAGCTCTTAAACTACTGAAAGACGATGCGCCAAAAGGCGAGCGTGTTCTGGTTGCGATTGACACGCTGCAAAGCTGGGTCATGAAACTGGTGCGTCTGGTCATGCAACTGACGCCGTACGGTGTTCTTGCGCTGATGACCAAAGTTGTTGCTGGTTCAAACCTGCAAGACATCATCAAACTCGGTAGTTTCGTGGTGGCCTCTTACCTCGGTCTGGCAATTATGTTCGGCGTGCACGCGGTTCTGTTGGCTGTCAACGGTGTGAGCCCGCTGAAATACTTCCGCAAAGTCTGGCCTGTGCTGACCTTTGCCTTCACCAGCCGCTCCAGTGCAGCCAGTATTCCATTGAACGTTGAAGCTCAAACTCGCCGTCTGGGTGTGCCTGAGTCCATCGCCAGCTTTGCCGCGTCGTTTGGGGCCACCATCGGTCAGAACGGTTGTGCGGGTCTGTATCCAGCGATGCTGGCCGTGATGGTCGCGCCAACCGTCGGTATCAACCCATTGGATCCAGTCTGGATTGCCACACTGGTCGGGATTGTCACCGTAAGCTCCGCAGGCGTTGCGGGTGTCGGTGGTGGTGCAACATTCGCTGCCCTGATTGTCCTGCCAGCCATGGGCTTGCCGGTCACGCTGGTGGCATTGCTGATTTCGGTTGAACCGCTTATCGACATGGGCCGTACCGCGCTGAACGTCAGCGGTTCCATGACGGCAGGTACCATCACCAGCCAGTTGATGAAACAAACCGATAAAGAAATACTCAATAGCGACGAAGAAGCCGAACTGGCACATCGCTAAGCAGTAGCTAAACCACCGTAGAATCTGCGACAATACAACGGCTCCTTGAAAAGGGAGCCGTTTTTTATTGATAAAATAGAGCGCCCCAAAAGGGTGCCAAAATAAAATTGTCTCCTACGGACCTCTTCTCTCTATGAAACGACTCTATTTTTTATTGCTGTTGTGTCTCTCATCGGCGTGGGCTGAAACACCGGACAGCCCCTACCTGCAACATGCGCAGGAAGGTGACAGCCGCGCCCAGTTTTACCTTGCCGATACCCTTTTCAGTGCGGGCGAATATCAGCAAGCGGAAAGCTGGGCGGCAAAATCAGCGGCCCAGGGTGACGCCGATGCTATGGCTCTGCTGGCCCAACTCAAAATCCATGATCCTGCAAATGGCGATTACCAGCAGGCAAAATCGTTAGCCGAACAGGCCGTCGCCCACGGCAGTAAACCAGGAAGCGTGGTTCTGGCACGTATTCTGGTGAACACCCAGGCGGGCAAGCCCGATTATTCGAAAGCCATGCAGTTACTGGAAAGCGCCTCACAGGACATTGAGAGTGACTCAGCGGTCGATGCCCAAATGTTTTACGGCATGCTGTACGCAAATGGCGTGGGTGTGGTGCAAGACGATGACAAAGCGGCATTCTGGTTCAAGCGCAGCTCGGCACTTTCCCGCACGGGTTATGCCGAATACTGGGCAGGAATGCTGTTTTTAAATGGTGAAAAAGGCTTTATCGCGACCAATAAACAGAAAGCATTGCATTGGCTGAACGTCAGTTGCACGGAAGGGTTTGATACCGGCTGCGAAGAGTTTGAAGAAATCAGTAACGGCGGGTAAAACCGCCGTCATTCGATACCCGTTAGCATTCGAGTTGCAGCCAACACCCCTGCAACTTGAAGGATGAAGGATAGATCAGCCTACATCATTCTCACTTCTTACCTGCATCGCCCAACGCTGCGCTGACTCTGGTAATGTAAATGGCGGCGACTGACGGAACGCATCTCCCACCAGCACAAAAGCCACATAGCGATTACGCAGCATCCACACGTCTTTAAATCCTTCAACTCGCCACGCATGAGCCGGTGGTACGGGTTCAACGCGTGGTTGATACGTAAGAACAGGGCGAGTATTCGGTTGGCGCAAAGGTTTCATAGGCAATGGAATCAAAACTAAATTGAGGAGTAACTTCGCTATGATAACGGAGAACGCCCCTCCACGTCTCGCGTTGAGATGACCTTGTTCTATAGTTAAAGCTGTTTTGCCCGACAAAACAGCTTTAACTAAAGGGGTAATATTCAATGTCGACGCACAATAAACATCCTTTAACTCACAGTGCACCAATACATGACGCCAATGAATCAAAGCCTGGTATGGATTCTCTGGCACCTGAAGATGGTTCTCACCGCCCTTCCACCGACCCCAGTTCACCAGGAGCGCAACCTACCGCTGCAGGAAGTTATAAAAGCCCGGATACCTCCAACGAAAAACTGAAATCCCTCGATGTACATCGCAAAGATGGAGAAAACTTCCCGCTTACCACCAATCAAGGTGTGCGCATTGCCGATGACCAAAACTCACTGCGTGCCGGTACGCGCGGGCCTACGCTTCTGGAAGATTTTATCCTGCGGGAAAAAATTACCCACTTCGACCATGAGCGTATCCCCGAGCGCATCGTCCATGCTCGTGGTTCTGCGGCTCACGGTTACTTCCAGCCCTATAAGAATATGGCAGAAATTACCAAAGCAGATTTCCTTTCAGACCCCGACAAAATCACCCCGGTCTTTGTGCGATTTTCTACCGTGCAGGGCGGTGCAGGTTCAGCCGATACCGTGCGTGATATCCGCGGATTCGCCACCAAGTTTTACACCGACGAAGGTATTTTCGATTTAGTCGGCAACAACACGCCGGTATTCTTTATTCAGGATGCACATAAATTCCCCGATTTCGTCCACGCGGTAAAACCAGAGCCACACTGGGCAATCCCGCAAGGTGGCAGCGCCCACGACACCTTCTGGGATTATGTTTCCCTGCAACCTGAAACCCTGCATAACGTCATGTGGGCGATGTCTGACCGCGGCCTGCCGCGCAGCTATCGCACCATGGAAGGTTTCGGGATTCATACTTTCCGCATGATTAATGCCGAAGGCAAAGCGACGTTCGTGCGCTTCCACTGGAAACCGACCGCCGGTAAAGCCTCGCTGGTGTGGGATGAATCGCAAAAACTAACGGGCCGCGACCCTGACTTCCACCGCCGTGATTTATGGGAATCTATTGAAGCCGGCGATTTTCCGGAATACGAACTGGGGCTGCAATTAATCCCTGAAGAAGACGAATTCAAATATGATTTTGACTTGTTAGACCCGACCAAACTGATTCCGGAAGAACTGGTTCCAGTCCATCTGGTGGGCAAAATGACGCTCAACCGTAATCCGGATAACTTCTTTGCCGAAAACGAACAAGCGGCATTCCATCCGGGGCATATCGTTCCGGGGCTTGATTTCAGTAATGACCCGTTGTTGCAGGGGCGCTTATTCTCCTACACCGATACACAAATCAGCCGCCTGGGTGGCCCGAATTTCCATGAAATCCCGATAAACCGCCCCACCTGCCCGTATCACAATTTCCAGCGTGATGGCATGCACCGCATGGATATTGACAGCAATCCTGCCAATTACGAACCGAACTCCATTAACGATAACTGGCCGCGCGAAACGCCTCCGGGGCCGAAACGTGGCGGCTTTGAGAGTTATCAAACGCGGGTTGAAGGACATAAGATTCGCGAACGCAGCCCATCGTTTGGTGAATATTACTCGCAGCCGCGGCTGTTCTGGCAAAGCCAAACGCCAGTCGAACAGCAACATATTATCAGCGCCTTTAGCTTTGAATTGTCCAAAGTGGCAAGACCGTATATCCGCGAAAGAGTGCTGGATCACCTGACGCACATTGATATTTCACTCGCCCAACCGGTTGCTGAAAATCTCGGAATTGAGCTTTCCGACGAGCAAATGCACGTTGCGCCACCGAAAGATGTCAACGGCCTGAAGAAAGACCCCAGCCTGAGTCTGTATGCGGTGCCAAGTGGTTCGGTGAAAGGCCGCGTGGTGGCGATTCTACTCAGTGAGAAGGCCAATGCGGCAGATGTTCTGGCGGTGATGCAGGCGCTGAAAGCTCAGGGAGTGCATAGCAAACTGCTGTTCTCGCGCATGGGCGAAGTGAGCGCGGACGACGGTTCTTTACTGCCGATTGGCGCTACTTTTGCCGGTTCGCCATCGGTCAGTGTCGACGCCGTGATAGTGCCGGGAGGCGATCTGCAAACCATTCTGAGCAATGGCGACGCGACATATTATTTACTGGAAGCCTATAAACACTTGAAGGTGATTGGCCTAGCCGGAGATGCCCGCCAGTTTAAAACCAAACTGGGCATTGATAGCCAGGGCGAGGAAGGCGTCATAGAAGGTGACAGTGTCACGAATTTATTTACCGATGAATTCCTGACACTACTCGCCGCACATCGGGTTTGGTCCCGGCATAATAAGGTTGGGCATATTCCGGCTTAACCCAAAAAAAAGGTGGATAACGCTTGCGCTTATCCACCCTACAACTGCATTTCGTAGGTCGGATAAGCGGTAGCGCCATCCGACAAAACTACAATATTATTTCTTGGTCTGTGGGTCAGTATCGTACTCGGCACAAGTCTGATAGCCGGAGTTGATCACATGCCCGGTGTCATCCAGTGCAACAAAGTAAGTCTCGGTTTTGCCTGCACGTTCGCCAAGAATATAAGTCTGGCAAGTCCCACGCGCATGAATCATGGTTACTTCTGACGAAGGTTTACCGGCAATCTGCTGCACTTGCTCACGGCTCATGCCTTTTTTCACGTCTTTCACGACCGGCGTGGCGACCTGATCTTTGGTACGGTCGTAGGCAGTACAACCCGCAAGCATAGTCATAACCGCTGCTGCACATAAAAAACCCGCAAAATTCTTGTTCATATTTTATCCTCGTTTTTCAGGGAATTGCTTAAACGTGTTAGATAAGCCTGGAATATAAAAGCGGTTTTTTCAACTATTCAGACCAAATGAACAAAATTTAGGATTACCCGACATAACATCAGGTTAGCGCCAAATCGCTCTAAATCGCGTCAAATGATTCCGGAGCGATCGCATGAGTCTTGTCGTTTTACCGACAAACGGGTAGTTTTAACAAATATGACTATGGCTGCCTGCGCGCGCAGGCACACCGCAACCGGAGGGTTAAATGGCTCTGCAACAAGAGATTATCCAGGCACTAGGGGTTAAACCACAGATCGATGCCGAACACGAAATTCGTGTCAGTGTCGATTTTCTGAAATCGTATCTGAAAACCTATCCGTTTATTAAGTCTCTGGTTCTGGGTATTAGCGGCGGCCAGGATTCCACGTTGACCGGTAAACTGTGCCAACTCGCCATTAGCGAATTGCGCCAGGAAACCGCTGACGACAGCTATCAGTTTATCGCCGTCCGTTTGCCATTCGGCGTGCAGGCTGATGAGCAAGACTGCCAGGACGCCATCACCTTTATCCAGCCCGATCGCGTATTAACCGTGAACATTAAAGGTGCGGTGCTGGCAAGCGAACAGGCGCTGCGTGAAGCGGGTATTGAACTGAGCGATTTCATCCGTGGCAACGAAAAAGCCCGTGAGCGCATGAAAGCCCAGTACAGCATTGCGGGAATGACCAAAGGCGTAGTGGTGGGAACGGATCATGGCGCTGAAGCGGTGACCGGTTTCTTCACCAAATACGGCGATGGTGGCACTGACATCAACCCAATTTTCCGCCTCAACAAGCGCCAGGGCAAAGCGCTGCTGAAAACACTCGGTTGCCCGGAACACTTGTATCAGAAAGCGCCAACCGCCGATCTGGAAGACGACCGCCCTTCTCTGCCGGACGAAGCCGCACTGGGCGTGACTTACGAACAGATTGACGATTATCTGGAAGGTAAAACTCTGGACGATGCCACCAGCAAAATCATCGAAGGCTGGTATCTGAAAACCGAACACAAACGCCGCACACCCATCACGGTGTTTGACGATTTCTGGAAATAGCCATTTCTGAAAATAGCGTCGGGTGACGCTGCGATCCGACCTACAACGGGTTTTCCCAGCGCAGCGCCATCCGCCAATACCACTCTGGATACACATGGACAGCTCTGCAAAACGCGCCACCGCCTTTGGGCTGCTGGCGATCCTCCTCTGGAGCACCTCGGTTGGTTTATTACGCAGCATCAGCGAACACTTTGGCCCGGTTGGCGGTGCCGCGCTAATTTATACCGTTAGCGCGGTCTGCTTGTGCCTGGCGCGTGGTTTACCGAAAATCCGCGAAATCCCGACTCGTTATTTGTGGATTGGCGGCGGGTTATTCGTCAGCTATGAAATCTGCCTCGCGCTGGCTATCGGGCTGGCGCACAACCGCAGCCAGTCGCTGGAACTGGGGATGATTAACTATTTGTGGCCGAGCCTGACCATTTTACTGGCGCTGTTTATCAATCAACAACGCAGCAATTTATGGTTATGGCCAGGACTTGCGCTTTCCCTTGCGGGCATCGTTCAGGTGATGAAAGGCGATGGCGACTGGTCGGTGCTACAGATGTGGCACAACATTCTCGACAACCCGCTGGCTTACAGCCTCGCTTTCGCCGCCGCGCTAATCTGGGCGTTGTACTGCAATATTACGCGCCGCTGGAGTGACGGGAAAAATGGCGTGTCGCTGTTTTTCTGCGCCACCGCGCTGGTATTGTGGGTGAAGTTTGCCTTCGTTAACGAAGCGCCGATTCACTTTACGCTGCCTGCCACGCTGCAATTGCTATTTATGGGTGCATCGACTGCGCTGGCCTATTCGGCATGGAACCATGGCATTCAGCGCGGCAATATGACGTTGCTGGCAACCGCATCGTATTTCACGCCAGTGCTTTCGGCGTTAATCGCCAGTTTGTGGTTGGGGTTACATCCGGGTTGGGGATTCTGGCAGGGAGTCAGTATGGTGGTTGGCGGGTCACTGCTGTGTTGGCTAGCAACCCGCCGTTATGGTTAACGCTTTATTTCACCATCGGCAGCTTCAAATCATGCTGCTTCGCACACTCAATGGCACTCTCATAACCGGCATCGGCGTGACGCATCACGCCCGTTGCCGGGTCATTCCACAATACGCGGCCTAAGCGCACTTCCGCTTCCGGTGTGCCATCAGCAACAATCACCACTCCGGCGTGTTGCGAGAAGCCCATCCCCACGCCACCGCCGTGGTGCAGGCTGACCCATGTCGCACCACCAGCCGTATTTAATAGTGCGTTGAGCAACGGCCAGTCGGAAACCGCATCAGAGCCATCTTTCATCGACTCGGTTTCACGGTTTGGTGACGCCACCGAACCGCAGTCCAGATGGTCACGGCCTATCACCACCGGCGCTTTTAACTCACCGTTACGCACCATTTCGTTAAACGCCAGCCCTGCACGATGGCGCTCTCCCAGCCCCAGCCAGCAAATACGCGCCGGTAATCCCTGGAAGGCAATACGCTCTTGCGCCATATCCAGCCAGCGATGCAGATTCTGGTTATCCGGGAACAGCTCTTTGAGTTTGGCATCGGTTTTTGCAATATCTTGCGGATCGCCCGACAGCGCCACCCAGCGGAATGGCCCTTTTCCTTCGCAGAACAGCGGGCGAATGTAGGCCGGAACAAAGCCCGGGAAATCAAAGGCATTTTCTACACCTTCATCGAATGCCACCTGACGGATATTGTTGCCGTAATCCACCGTCGGCACGCCCATCTCCCAGAAATCGAGCATGGCCTGAACGTGCACCGCCATCGATTCACGCGCCGCTTTCTCGACCACTTTTGGCTGTGTGGTGCGCTCGCTCTGCCAGCGTTCAACTGTCCAGCCCAGCGGCAAATAGCCGTTGACCGGATCGTGAGCCGAAGTTTGATCGGTGACGATGTCTGGTTTAATGCCGCCCGCCTTGGCGCGTTTAACCAGTTCAGGCACCAGTTCTGCTGCATTACCCAGCAGCCCAACCGAGATCGCTTTTTTCTGCGCATTGGCTTGCTCGATCATTGCCAGCGCTTCGTCAAGATTGGTTGCTTTGTAATCCAGGTAACGGGTACGCAGACGGAAATCAATACGTGACTCCTGGCATTCGATCGCCAGCACCGAAGCGCCCGCTAACACGCCTGCCAGCGGTTGTGCGCCACCCATACCACCGAGTCCCGCAGTCAAGATCCACTTGCCGCGCAAATCGCCACCGTAATGCTGGCGTCCGGCTTCCGCGAAGGTTTCAAACGTCCCCTGCACGATGCCCTGCGCACCGATGTAAATCCACGAGCCGGCAGTCATCTGGCCGTACATCATCAGCCCGGCTTTATCGAGTTCGTGGAAATGATCCCAGGTCGCCCAGTGTGGCACCAGGTTGGAGTTGGCGATTAGCACACGCGGTGCATCGGCGTGGGTGCGGAAAATGCCCACCGGTTTACCGGACTGCACCAACAGCGTTTCATCGGCTTTCAGGCTGCGTAGCGAAGCGAGGATCTGCTCAAAACACTCCCAGTTTCGTGCCGCTTTGCCGATCCCACCGTACACCACCAGATCTTCCGGACGCTCTGCCACATCAGGATCAAGGTTGTTCTGGATCATGCGGTAAGCCGCTTCGATCAACCAGTTTTCGCAATGTAATGTGTTGCCATGTGGAGCGCGTACCGTGCGGGCTACCGCCTGTTTTACAGATTCAGTCATTGTAGTGGCTCCCGGCTTCAGGCCGATGTAGAAGGAAACAGTTGAGTAATCACAGCAGGCAACTCACCGCTGGCACCCCACTGGCGCATGCTTTCAATATCAGGCGCCAGTAAGCGATCTTTCTCGAGGAAGGCGACGCGCTCACGCACACCGTTGAACACCTGCTCCATGAGTGGTGAGCTGCGCAACGGGCGTGAAAACTCGATGCCCTGCGCGGCTGCCATCGCTTCAATGCCCACCACAGCGGCGGTGTTGAAGCACATGTCACCCAGGCGGCGAGCAGCGTAAGTCGCCATCGAAACGTGGTCTTCCTGGTTGGCCGAGGTTGGCAAGCTGTCAACGCTGCCAGGATGCGCCAGCGATTTGTTTTCCGATGCCAGTGCAGCGGCGGTGACCTGGGCAATCATAAAGCCGGAGTTAATTCCGCCCTCTTTCACCAGGAATGGCGGCAAGCCAGAAAGCCCGGTATCCAGCAACAATGCCAGACGGCGCTCGGAAATCGCGCCGATTTCAGCTACCGCTAGCGCGATAATATCGGCGGCAAAGGCCACCGGCTCGGCGTGGAAATTGCCGCCAGAAATCACTTCACCGGTTTCGCTAAACACCAGCGGGTTATCGGATGCGGCATTGGCTTCGATTTGCAGCACTCGTGCCGCGTGGCGCAGGTTATCGAGGCATGCGCCCATCACTTGCGGCACACAGCGAATGGAATACGGGTCTTGCACACGCCCGCAGTGTTGATGGGAATCGACAATCTCGCTGTCTGCCAGCAACGCTCTGACAGCGGCAGCAACATCAATTTGCCCGGTTTGCCCACGCGCTTCGTGAATGCGCGCATCAAACGGTTTTACCGAACCTTTAATCGCTTCGAGCGATAACGCCCCCGCCACCAGCCCTGCACCAAAGACTTTCTCGCCTTCGAACAAGCCGCGCAGCGCAAGCGCCGTCGAAACCTGGGTGCCGTTGAGTAACGCCAGCCCCTCTTTTGGCCCGAGCACTAACGGCTCGACGCCCGCCATTTTTAGCCCGGCAACGGCTGGTATTTCTTCGCCGTTAATACGCACATTTCCTTCGCCCAGTAACATCAGCGAAAGATGGGCCAGCGGGGCGAGATCGCCCGATGCGCCAACCGAACCCTTTTCCGGAATAACCGGCATCACACCGGCATTAAACAGGCGCAATAAGCTGTCGATAACGTTCATACGCACACCGGAATGGCCGCGCGCCAGGCTGATAATTTTGCTCGCCATCACCAGGCGTACCACGTCATCTGGCAACGGTTTCCCTAACCCAACGCTGTGCGAAAGCACCAGATTGCGTTGCAGTTCAGCCAAATGGTCTTTGGCAATGGTGGTTTGCGCCAGTTTGCCAAAACCCGTATTAATGCCGTAAACCACATCGCCTTGGTTGACGATGGCTTCAACGGTTTGTTGTGACTTCACGACAGCATCAACCGCCTGCGGATCAAGGCTTAGAGTGACGCTTCCGTGGTAGATTTCACGCAGAGTGGCGAGCGTTACGCGCCCCGGAGTAAGACAACACAGCTTTTTTTGCAGTGACATAGCGACATCCTGATGGCATCAATTCATATGAACGTATATGGTTGTATAGACAACCTAACGAATAAACCCAAATGACCGCCAGCAGGTAATAGGTAATTTTTATTGAACAGTGAGCGAGATCCCGCTTTCACCGCAAAATGCCATTTTTAAGGAACCGTTGATGTCAGATACGCAGCCTCTTGCCCAACTACGCGCCGCTATCAGTGATTTGCCCGCGCCGATTTACTTGCGGGTTAAGCAGGCGATTATTAGCCAGATTCGCAGCGGCAGCTGGCTTGCTCATCAGCGCGTGCCGTCGGAAACTGAGTTGGTGAATGCGCTCAATGTCAGCAGAATGACCATCAACCGCGCGCTTCGCGAGCTGACCGGAGAAGGCTGGCTGGTGCGGATGCAGGGCGTCGGGACGTTTGTGGCCGAGCAAAAAGGCCATACCGCAATGCTGGAAGTGGGCAGCATTGCCGAGGAGATAGCCGCGCGCGGTCACCATTATCGCAATCAGGTCGTGGTACTTGAACAAGTGCAAGCCGATGAAAAACTGGCACACGCCTTTTCAGTGAACATTGGCGAGCCGCTGTTTTATTCGCAACTGGTTCATTACGATAACGATATGGCGGTACAGCTTGAAACGCGGTATGTGAATCCGGCGCTGGCCGCAGATTATTTACAGCAAGATTTCCGCACCATCACCCCGCACCATTATTTGAGCAAGGTTGCGCCGTTAACCTCGGGCGAACATATCGTCGAAGCGGTGCTGGCGGATGAAACACAGCAAGGGCTGCTCGAAGTGACTGCCAGCCAGCCTTGCCTGTTGATTCAACGGCGAACCTGGCACCATTCGCAGGTGGTGACGGTGGCCCGGCTGTTGTATCCGGGCACGCGTTATCAGTTAGTGGGGAGTTTCAGCAGTAGTCAGAGGTAAGTGATTTCGCTAAACAGCAATTTCCCTTCGGTTTTCAGCAAGCGCAAAGTGTGGCGGCCATCTTGCCACCACGCGCCTTGCTCCGGCGTCAGCAGTTTGTCACCCAGTTGCCATTCACCACTCAACACATACACAATGCCGCCACGCGGGGCGAAAGTGGTGAATGTGCGGTCGGCAACGCGCACTTTGGCGCGGCAACGGTCACGATGGGTCATGATATTAAAATCCATCGACATCCCCTGTTTCAGCTCGGCTTTTACGGTGTAATCACCGGCAAAGGCAAACGGCTGAAAGTGCTTAAGGGTGTGACGAAACGCCTTTCCGGCATCCAGAACGACTTCGCCGCCTTCAAGCAAAGTGATAACACGGTCGACCTGCGGGAATGCCGAAAACTCGCCGCTACTGGCGATTGAAGCGATACTGGCACGCCAGTTGAAATCACGCGTTGCAGGCGGAAAGCAGCAAATTTCTCGGGTTTCTCCGGCCCCGTTTCGCCACAAGCTGACGGGCACTTTCCGTATATCAAAGAATTCCATCACCACTCCTGAAGGGTGCGCATTACCTGCGCAAACTGTGTGTTGCTTTGTTCATCGAGCGGGTGCTGCCGGTCAGAAATTATCTGTTTTCCAGCCACCCACACATCTCTAATTTGGTCACTGCGTCCAGCAAACAACCAGCGGTTAATCAGCGCGTAATCGGCAATATTTGCCAGCCAGGAATCGCGTTCGAGCACTAACCAGTCGGCACGTTGCCCAGGCGCTATCATCCCCATGGTCACCCCGCATGCTTGCGCTCCGCCTACTGCCGCCTGGCGCCAGAGCACTTCTCCAACCTGCGGTAGTTCCGGCAACACGATGCGATTACGACGTTTGTCGCGCAGACGCTGCGCGTACTCGAGCCAGCGTAATTCTTCCAGCGCATTCACTGAAACATGGCTGTCGGAACCAATCCCCCAATGCCCGCCCTGGGCGATGAAATTCGTCGCCGGGAAGATACCA
This sequence comes from Buttiauxella sp. S19-1, assembly GCF_022134725.1. Lineage (NCBI taxonomy): Bacteria > Pseudomonadati > Pseudomonadota > Gammaproteobacteria > Enterobacterales > Enterobacteriaceae > Buttiauxella > Buttiauxella sp. S19-1. The sequence goes on along the minus strand of NZ_JAHWLU010000036.1, from coordinate 20,779 downwards.
TCGCCGAGATTCGCTTCGGTAGTCGGACACAAGCCCGCCACCGCGCGGCTTTCGACAATTTGGGTCAACTCTTCAGCCGACAAATGCGTGGCGTGAACCAGGCACCAGCGGTCATCGACGGCAAAGCGGTTAAACAGCCATTCCACCGGGCGCTCACCACTCCAGGCCACGCAGTCATTCACTTCTTTTTCTTGCTCGGCAATATGGATATGCACCGGCAAGCGATAGTCGCTCGCTTCCAGGACATCTTCCATTTGCTCTTGCGTCACCGCCCGCAACGAGTGGAAACACAGGCCGTGATTAATATGCGGATAGCGACGTAATGCGGTGCCCAGTGCTTGTTGCTGGCGCAAATAACGGTCGACATCCTGAATAAATCTTTTCTGACCGGGTTGTGGTGGCTGCGCCCCAAAGCCCGCATGGCTATACAGCACCGGCAATAGCGTTTGCCCTATTCCGCTGTTATCGGCAGCAAGCAGCAATTGCTGTAGCATCAAATCACCAGACGCGTACGGTTTTCCGTTAACGTCATGATGTAAATAATGAAATTCAGCGACCTGTGTGTAACCGCCCTTGAGCATATCAATATATAAATGCGTGGCAATCGCACCGACTTGCTCTGGAGATAATTTCTGCACCATGCGGTACATCATGTCGCGCCACGTCCAGAAACTGTCCTGCGGGTCGCCCGCCACTTCAGTCAGCCCGGCCATCACCCGCTGAAAAGCGTGCGAGTGTAAATTTGAAATAGAAGGAATCACCACGCCCGCCAGCAGCGTGGCATTCTCCCCAGACGCGCCAACCTCGACATGAGTAATCGTCCCTTGTTCATTGACGCTAATACGCACGTTGTGCCCCCAACCTTGCGGGAGCATGACCACTGGAGCAAAAAATGCTGGCATAGTTTTAATTCCTTCTTTTGCGATGACAATGATTTAGCGATTAATTCATGCCGACGCAATCCAAATTCATCGTTTGCTAAAAAATTGTGTGACGGACAACAAAATGAGCAGTTGTCCGGTGCTTTAGTCGCAACCTGGTTGCTCAACTTAATATGCTGCGCTAGGTTGTAGTCAATTGTCTATACAACCTGACGTGGAGAATGTCATGACCTACCCTCGCATCTGCGACAGCCTGTGGAGTGGCGCATCGCTTGTCACTATGAAAGACGGGCAGTACCACACGATTGAAGACGGTGTCATCGCGGTGCATCAAGGGAAAATCGTCTGGTTGGGTGCACGTCACGAACTCCCTGCCATTAAGGCGCAGGAACATCACCATTTTGATGGCGGGATTCTGACCCCTGGTTTTATTGATTGTCATACCCATCTGGTGTTCGGTGGCGATCGCAGTGCTGAATTTGAAATGCGTTTAAATGGCGTGAGCTATGCAGAAATTGCCGCAAAAGGTGGTGGGATCCTCTCCACGGTGCGCAACACGCGCGAGGCTGGCGAAGATGAACTGCTGAATTCGGCTCGTCATCGTTTGCACCAGCTTTTGCAAGAAGGGGTGACGACAGTCGAAATTAAGTCAGGCTATGGGCTGGATATCGACAACGAAATCAAAATGCTGCGCGTGATTCGCAAACTTGGCGAAACATTGCCGGTCGAAGTGTATGCCACTTGTCTTGCTGCACATGCCATTCCACCGGAGTTCAGCGGCGATGGCGACAAATGGGTTGAAGTAGTCTGCGAACAACTTCTGCCGCGAGTCGCCGCCGAAAAGCTGGCGGATGCGGTGGATGCGTTTTGCGAGCATCTGGCTTTTAGCCCCGCGCAAACTGAAACCGTTTTTGCTGCCGCCCGCGCTTTAGGCATGCCGGTAAAACTCCATGCCGAACAACTTTCCGCTCTTGCAGGCAGTAGCCTGGCGGCGCGTTACCAGGCGTTATCTGCCGATCATCTGGAATACGCCACCGAGGCTGACGCACAAGCAATGGCCGCAGCCAATACCGTTGCGGTGCTGTTGCCGGGGGCATTTTATCTGTTGCGGGAAAAACAGCAGCCACCAGTGGCATCATTTCGAAAATATGGCGTGCCGATGGCGGTCGCCAGTGATATGAATCCAGGCACCTCTCCGGCGCTCTCATTACGTTTAATGTTGAATATGGCCTGCACCCTGTTTGGCTTAACGCCTGAAGAAGCGCTGGCGGGTGTGACGTTGCATGCCGCGCAGGCTTTGGGGATTCGTGAAAGCCACGGCAGTCTTGAGTGCGGGAAAGTTGCTAACTTTGTGCACTGGCCCGTGGCGCGTCCTGCAGAACTGGTCTATTGGTTAGGGGGGCAACTGCCCTGCACCGTGATTTATCAGGGAGAGAAACGTGACAGCACCTTTTAATTTCAGCCGAGGGAAACTGCCGATCCTTATCAGCATTCCTCACGCAGGCACGGCTCTAACGCCAGAAGTTGAGTCGGCGTTAAGCGATGCAGCAAAACCATTGCCAGATACCGACTGGCATATCCCAAAACTTTATGACTTCATCCATACGTTGGGCGGCAGCGTGATTAGCGGTAACTATTCGCGCATGGTTATCGATTTAAACCGCCCCGCCGATGATAAACCGCTCTACACCACCGCCACTACCGGGTTGTATCCTGAAACGTTGTTTGATGGAACGCCGGTTTTTATCCCCGGTAAAGAACCCAGCCAGCAGTCGCGCAAAGCAGCGCTGGACAATATCTGGCAGCCTTATCATCTGCAATTACAAAGCGAGCTGGAAAGGATGAAAGCCGAGCATGGCTACGCGCTGTTGTTTGACGCGCATTCTATTGCCAGCCAGATTCCGCGTTTGTTTGAAGGGAAACTACCGGATCTCAATTTCGGGACCAACGGTGGCAAGAGTTGTGATGAGCTGATTGAAGAGCATCTGGTGGCTTGCGCGGCTTCGCAGAAACAGTTTAGCTGGGTGGCGAATGGGCGTTTCAAAGGGGGCTATATTACCCGTGCTTACGGGCAACCCGCTCAAGGGGTCCACGCGGTGCAACTGGAACTGGCGCAGTGCAATTATATGGATGAACAGCCGCCATTCGCATGGCGCGGCGATCGTGCGCAGCAACTGCAACCGTTGCTCGAACAGCTTATTCGTTCGATGTTGAGTAGTGCGCAGCAAATAGCCTGAGTGGCGAGTCGTTAATGGTGGATGACGCTGCGCTTATCCACCCTACAAAAAATTTGAAGATTAAGATATTTACCCTAAATAATTCGAGTTGCAGGACGGGTAAAAAAAAACCGCCGGTTCTGCCCACTGCGATAACGCTTTGTGGACAAAACCGGCGGTCTTAAGTCAATCGATCAGTTATTCCTGATCTGCAGGCATTTTACCTTCATGTTGAGGGCGTTCTGTCAGACGCTTCTCAAAATTGGCATTAAATTGTTTTTTCTGCTCCGGCGTCAGAATGTTGTAGATCTTATTCTGCGCTTCCATATGAGCCATCATGCGAGCTTTGTTCTGTTCAGCCATTTTATCGACTTGCGCCTGTGCTTTGGCTTTATCGAAGCTGTCGCTGGTGATGATGTTGTGCGCCGCACGACGTTCTTCTACAGAAGGACGCTCCATTTTACCGCGCTGTTCTTTCATGATGTCACGCACTTGCTGTTTCTGCGCGTCGGTCAGGTTCAGGTCCTTAAACATCATATCGTGGTTGCCGCCACGCATACCTTTATGGTGCATCATTGGTGCATCCGTTTTGGCCGCCGTGGTGGTGTCAGCTGCATGAGCCAGATTTGCCGCGCCCAGAGCCAGAGTTGAAGCAACAAAGAGAGCTGTTAGTTTACGCATATTGTTTATTCCTGTTCTGATTTCTATTACGACAAGGTTTGCCGCGTTGACGAAATTAAGTCTACGGTGTTCTGCGTCAAGTAATAGTCCGCATCGGTAAAGCATTGCAAGGGTAAAAAACAAATTTGCAGCAATTATGGAGAGAATAAGGATAAAGCAGGCAGGAATTGCAACAGAATATAACAAAGCGATGATTTTAAAGGAATTATGAAGAGAGTGTAGCGTAATTAGAATGTTGAATAAAGCATCGAATAAGAATTATCTGCATCTTATTGTCAGCAAGGGTGATTATTTATTGGCCTCAGAATACGAGGCCAGAAATAATCATATCTCGCGCAGCATTAAACCGGCTCGCAATCCAATTGCCACCTTCGGATTCGGGAATAAAACAAACTCGATATCCTCTTTCACGACATAGCGCGTGTCGCCATCTTCAGCCAGCAAAGTGCCTTTTGGGAACCCGGTGAAGTTTTGCGTTTGCGCTGACATATGCAGCGCAAAGTCATCGCTCAGGCGCGTGATCTGCTGCGCCACTTTGTAACGTAGCGGTTTGCTCTCGGCACAAGGAGATGTTTCACCGCTCAACAACGCCTGCAACGCCTGGCGGGTCACTTCAAACTGGCTAAGATCGTTTTCACCAAACGGTTGTGCTTTCCCCAGCTCCAGCGTGCAGCTCTGCGCATTAAAATGCTCGCTACTGAAATGGGTAAATGTGCCGCCCGGTTCCTGATGAAACACCAGCGCTTGCAAACCGGCACAGCCTAACCACGTGAGAAACTCCTCATCGTAAGGCAAAGCGCGCGCCGGTAACACGCCAAAACGCGGGTGGTACGAGCTGCGGATCGCAGTGTGCATATCCAGATGCCAGCAAGTCGTCTCTTCGCACTCGGCCAGAAACAGATCTAACGCATGCTCCAGGCGACAGGCACGCTGCGTTTCCACGCTTTCCGGGAACTGCTGCCAGCCGCCGCCAAACATGCGATTCATATCACTGTGTTGATAACGCTGGTTGCTTCGCAACGCCGCAGGGTTGCCGAGGATCACCAACACCCGCCACTGCAAAGCCATCTTGCCTGCCAGAAGGCTGTCCACTAACTGCGCGAGGATTTCCACCGGTGCAGTTTCGTTACCATGAATGCCCGCCGATAACACCAGCGTTTTTTCCACGCTTTGATGTGGAATAAGGGTCAAAATCCCTTCATCCCACCATTGCCAATGCAGATGAGTATTCTTACCTGCGCTATGAGTTGGCACTTTCCCTGCCAGGGTTTGCGCCAGAAAATCCAACATTGTGCCTCCAGCTATTGCTGAAACGGATAAACAGAACCTAAGTCTAGTATACGCGTCAGTTCATCGAGTGCTTCGCGTCCTTCACGCAGTAATTGCGGATCGGCTAAATCGGCCTGCGTTAACTGGTCACGATACCAGCGATCTACCCAGTTATTGAGCGTGACAAACAAAGTGTCGTTCATCATGACCGCAGGATTAACCGCTTGTTGCTCGGTATCGTTGAGCACCACGCGTAAGCGTAAACACGCAGGCCCACCGCCATTCGCCATGCTTTCACGCAGATCAAACACTTTCAGTTCACTGATTGGGTTATCTGCCGCCAGCACTTCATTAAGGTAGCGCCACACACCCGCGTGCTGGCGTGACTCTTCCGGCAACACCAACGTCATGCTGCCATCGTCACGGCTGAGCAACTGGCTGTTAAACAGGTAGGTTGCCACCGCATCCGCCACCGATACTTTATCGCCCGGAACTTCAATGGCGCTAAAACCAGGCACTCTTTCACGCAACTGTTGGTAAAGCGCCTCTTGATGCAAAAATGCCTGCTCGTGGCAGAACAGCACCTCGCGATTAGATACCGCAATTACGTCGTTGTGGAAAACGCCCTGGTCGATAACCGCTGGGTTTTGTTGTGCGTAGACTGCTAATTCAGGTTTGACCTGGTTCAGGCGTGCCACCGCCTGGCTTGCTTCTAGCGTCTGGCGAGCGGGATAACGTGCCGGAGCCTGTCCGGCTTTGGCCTCTTCCCTGCCGTAAACAAACAGTTGGGTGGATGGCTCACCATACGCACCGCCAAGGCGGTTATGGTTAGCCGCCCCTTCATCGCCAAACATCGCCACTTGCGGCAATGCAGCGTGTACAGAAAAATGCTGCTGGTTACGGAAGATGGCGCGCAGTACGTTTTCAGTAGTGGGCGCTTCACTGGCACGATGGAATTTGTTGTTAAGATTCGCCACCGTGAAATGCACTTTGCCATCTAAGCTGTCCGCCGACGGGCAAACCGTTGCTGCGTTCGCCACCCACATAGATGAAGCGGAACTGACTGCCGATAACAGTTGCGGCGCTTGCTTTGCCACTCGCTCAATAATTTGCGCGTCAGTGCCGCTAAAACCTAACTGGCGCAGCAAAGGAATATTGGGTCTTTCTTGTGGCGCAATCACCCCTTGTGCAAAACCAGCATCCGCCAGCGCTTTCATCTTCAGCAAGCCTTGTTTCGCGGCAAGCTTCGGGTTGGAGACACGGAACTGGTGCTTCGTGGAAGCTTCGTTGCCGAAAGACAGCCCTGCGTAATGGTGGGTCAAGCCCACCAGTCCATCGAAATTAACTTCACGCGCTTTCATGATTATTCCTTACCGCTAAAATCAAGCCCAGGGCTGAGTGTGGCAGGCAGCGGGAATGACGGGCTTTCCAGTGTAGCCATTGGCCACGCGCAGTAATCTGCCGCATACCAGGCGCTGGCACGATGGTTGCCAGATGCACCAACGCCGCCAAAGGGTGCCGCGCTGGAAGCTCCGGTTAACGGTTTATTCCAGTTCACAATCCCGGCTCGCGCTTCCAGTAACAGTTGCTCGAATTGCTCACGATGTGGCGAAATCAACCCGCTCGCCAGCCCATAACGAGTGTCATTGGCCATGGCAATCGCCTGGTCGAAATCGGTATAACGATAAACGGTCAGCAACGGGCCAAACACTTCTTCGTCTGGCACATTGGCGACACCCGTTAGTTCGACAATTCCCGGCGTTAGCAACGAGGTTCCGGCTTTCAGTAGCTTCGGCTCAAGCAACGCTTTGCCGCCGCGCGCGATATGCTCCTGCCAGCCGCTCAGCACGCGTTCAGCGGCCTGAACTGAAATTAGCCCGCCAATAAAGGGTTGCGGTACGGCGTCCCAGGCATCAGGGCGAATACGCGCCGCCACTTCTACCAGACGCTTCAGGAATACATCGCCCTGCGCGCCCTGTTTAACCAGCAAACGGCGCGCACAGGTACAACGCTGCCCGGCAGTGACAAATGCCGACTGAATCACCAGATGAACAGCTCCGTCGATATCCTGAGGATCTTCGACGATCAGCGGATTGTTTCCGCCCATTTCGAGCGCGAGAATTTTCTCCGGCTGCCCGGCAAACTGGCGGTGAAGTTGATAACCGGTATTCGCGCTGCCGGTAAACAACAAACCGTCGAGCGTTGGCTGTTGCGCTAACGCCTGCCCGGTTTCACGCCCGCCCTGCACCAGGTTCAGCACGCCATCCGGCACCCCTGCCTGTTGCCAAAGTTTCATCACCTGTTCGCCAATCAGCGGCGTCAGTTCACTTGGTTTAAAGACAATCGTGTTACCCGCCAACAAACCCGGCACGATATGCCCGTTTGGCAAATGCCCTGGGAAGTTATACGGGCCAAACACCGCTAACACGCCGTGCGGACGGTGGCGTAATGTAGCCGCGCCGTCTGGCATTTCGGTGTGAGTTTCGCCAGTACGCGTGTGGTAAGCCTTAATCGAGATGGCGATTTTGTTGATCATCGCCGTTATTTCGGTGGCCGCTTCCCAGCGCGGTTTGCCGGTTTCCTGAGAAATGGTGACGGTTAATGCTTCTTTGTTGGCCTCAAGCAGCGTGGCAAATTTCTCAACAATTGCCTGACGATGGGAAAACGGGCGTTTCGCCCATGCCGGAAATGCAACACGCGCCGCATCACACGCTTGCCCGACTTGCTGCGCATCCGCCGCAATGCCTTCCCACAGCAACTCGCCATTCACCGGATTATGCTTTTGCAGTGATTCACCCTGCCCGGAAAGCCATTGTCCATTAATCCACTGAGTCATACTTTTTTCTCCTCGGGGCACAAACGCACCAAACGAATCCGATCACCGGAGCTGCATTTCAGGGCATCAGCGGTTTGGGCATCAACAATCAGGCGGTCACCTTTTGGGTTCGCCTTAATCAACATGGCACGAAAATCATTATATTTTTCATTGGCGACCAGACACATCGGCAGCTCTTCGGTTGCCGGTTGTCCAATCACCAGTTCCACCAGGTGGCTTTTACGAATCGCGCGAACCCTGTCGATGTCGCATTCCAGCGTTGGCCCGCCGTCGAAAATATCCACGTAATTGCGGTAGCGGAAACCTTCCGCTTCGAGAACTGCTCGCGCTGGGGCCGTTTGCGGATGCACTTTACCAATCACCGCCCGTGCTTCGGCCGACAGGAAATCGGTATAAATAGGATGCTTTGGCATTAACTCGGCGATAAACGCTTTCTGCCCGGTGCCGCACAAGTAATCTGCACGGCTAAACTCCATTGAGAAGAAGCGGTTGCCGAGGCTTTCCCAAAACGGTGAATGGCCATGTTCATCAATCACGCCGCGCATCTCAGCGACCACTTTGTCGTTAAAACGATCGCGAAACGCTGCCATAAAGAGGAAGCGCGATTTAGACAGTAAGTAACCGTTGCCCTCTTTGCGCCAGTCGGCATCAAGGAATAACGTGCAAAGCTCGCTGCTGCCGGTGTGATCGTGGCTGAGAAACAGCGTCGGCAACGCGTTGTAAATGTTCAGCTCTTTGGAAGCGTGAACATGCGTGCCAACGTGGTAATTGTACCAGGGGTCGTTTAACCCGACGGCCACTTCAATGGCGCAAATACCCACCACGCGTTCGGTTGAGGAATCTTCCAGGACGAAAACATAGCCCTGTTCGCCTTTTGGCAGGCCACCCTGCCAGGTATGAATGGAGCGTTCGATACGTGCCGACAGCGTTTTTTCATCCGCAGGCAGCGAGGTCAACCCGCCGCCTGTTTTACCCGCCAACGCCAGCAGCCCGGATATATCACCGCGCTCAACCGGACGGATAACCATCATGATTGCTCTCCCGCTAAGAAGCGTTCACAGGCGCGCTCAAAACGATCCAACCCTTGTTGCACTTCGCCTTCGCTGACAATTAATGCCGGTGCAAAACGCACCACATTCGCGCCAGCGATCAGCATCATCAAACCTTCATTCGCGGCAGCCTGTAAGATAAGTTTAGCTTTTCCGTTGTACTGTGGTTGCAATACGCAGCCAATTAACAACCCCAGGCCGCGCACTTCACTGAACAACTGATGCTTCTGGTTAATGTTGTTTAAACGCTCCACAAACCAGGCGTGACGCTGTTTCACGCCATTAAGCACTTCAGGCGTATTGATGATTTCCATTACTCGCCCGGCAACCGCACCCGCCAGCGGGTTACCGCCGTAAGTGGTGCCGTGGGTGCCCACCACCATCACTTTGGCGAATTTATCAGTCGTCAGCATGGCACCGATCGGGAAGCCGCCACCTAATGCTTTGGCGGTTGAAAGCACATCCGGCGTAATGCCGTAGTGCATGTAAGCGTACAGCTCGCCGGTACGGCCCACACCAGTTTGTACTTCATCGAAAATCAGCACTGCGTTGTGACGATCACACAGTTCGCGCAAGCCTTGCAGGAATGTTGGGTCAGCTGGCACCACGCCGCCTTCACCCTGCATCGGTTCCACAATCACCGCGCAGGTATTTTCATTAATCAGTTCACTGGCAGATTGCAGGTCGTTATAAATCGCGTGGCTGATTTGCGGTGGTAACGGGGCAAAATCTTGTGAATAAGCCGGTTGTCCACCAGCGGAAACAGTAAATAGCGTGCGGCCATGGAAGGCATTTTTGAAAGCAACGATGCCGCTTTTCTGCGGGCCAAAGTTGTCATGTGCGTATTTACGCGCCAGCTTTAAAGCCGCTTCGTTGGCTTCAGCGCCGGAGTTGCAGAAGAACACTTTCTCGGCAAAAGTGGCATCAATCAGCTGTTTTGCGAGACGCAAAATCGGCTCGTTAGTGTAGCCATTGCCGGTATGCCAGAATTTTGCCGCCTGTTCTTCCAGCGCTTTGCGCAGTTCAGGATTGGCATGACCGAGAGCGTTCACTGCGATGCCGCCCGCGAAGTCGATGTAATCTTTGCCTTGCTGGTCCCATAACGTCGACCCTTCACCACGTACCGGAATAAAAGAAGCTGGGGCATAAACGGGCATCATCCAATCGTCGAAATTCTGGCGGGTAATTGACTGCGACATAGTGACCTCTTCCGGTAAATAAAAAGTTATTTGAATGTTAAATAATTGGGTGTTTGCGCTGTAAATGTAGATTGCACGCTTCGTGCCAGCCAGCGATATAAATGAATAGCACAGAGGTGTGATTGAAAAATCAATGAGTTACAAATACACGCTATTCACATAAAGTGAATAATTAGTGCATAGTTTTATGGCGGTGTATGGATCGCAACACGAAAACAAGAAATATTATGCAGTAGTAAAATTTAATACTGGATTTGTGATCAATGCTGGGGTTTGCACTAAGTTTGTTGCACCAAAAAACCGCATACGCCCTTAAACAGGGCATATCTGCTCCCGGAAGATTTGTCGGGTGAATGAATACAGCCAACGTGCATGAACTTGAAATATGGCGAGTGGTAGGTGTATTCCCATTTTTTTTATGCGTATGTATAATAAAAACCTAAATACCCACCATTATAAATATAACATATATATTATTTATATACATGCCGTAAATATATAAACACTACACATCATTGGATGATGAAATAATGTTAACAAGCAAAGAGATAAAAATCGGAGAGAAACTGTTGCGTATAACACGCAACAGATGGTCAAATAAAGCCAGTGAATATATGCTCAGTCGTGGCTCACTATGGTATAGCAATGAGAGTTATCTGGCACAAAAAATGGTTCACGCACTAAGGGTATCTGCCGGAGTTCGCTTTTCTTCCGCAAGCCATCTCTCTTTAAGTAATTACCATTTTTTACGGGAAATGCTCCACCCATTAAGCAGTCGTGAGAAAGTCTTTTTAAGCTATTTCATGGCTACACCTTTTTATGCTTTGCATGCCACAAACAATAATCGTGTCATTAATGACAAAGGAGATTTAGTCCTTTATTCACGCAAACAACTGATGGCTAAAGGAATCCCCTTCCCATCAGAAAATAGTCATCCATTAGATGTCCACGGACTGGCAAATACAGACTATGTTTTCTTTTCGCTTGAAGCAGGATGTAGTCTTAAAAAAAACAGAAGCCGTTTTGGTAAAACATTCTTTAAAATTAATTACCAGCACTCACAATTTAGTAACTCATCAATGGTTTTACTTGATCAATTAACACTGGAAACACCGAGTTGTAAAATAAACGATCTCAGTGATTACTGTAAAAGCATGCTCGCCGATCGGGAAATACCCAGGACAGATATATTTTTCCAGGGCAGACAGTTTTCACTGCAAGGGTTAGCTCATTACATTATCGCTACCATTCGCTTATTGCCTGATGAAGATCAAAATATCCTCTTTGAAATGGTTAGCACCAACCAAATGAATAACTTAATCAATAGTTTTTTCCGCCCAGAAATCCGAGTTCCACGCATGGCAGCATTCAAAAAGGGGCAATTTACCGTCTATAAAAACTGATATTTTGTATAAAAATAACATCCCTGTTTTCTTTCCAGTTACAGCATTAGGCATGTAACTGGAATTCCAACAAAATCAATGCCCAAACCACTTGATTCAGCCATCGCGTAAATAATCCAAAGATGTCATCCTGTCCGGCATTTCTATCGATTTTCTGCTACCATCCTGCAACATTGTTAAGTAACCACGGCAGCGACTTATGAAATTCGTCTCTTTTAATATCAACGGCCTGCGCGCCCGCCCGCATCAACTTGAAGCCATTGTTGAACAGCATCAGCCTGACGTTATCGGTTTGCAGGAAACCAAAGTCCATGACGACATGTTCCCGCTCGAAGATGTCGCAAAGCTTGGCTACAACGTCTTTTATCATGGTCAGAAAGGCCATTATGGTGTGGCGCTGCTCACCAAAGAGACACCGATTTCGGTGCGCCGTGGCTTCCCTGGTGACGATGAAGAAGCACAACGCCGCCTGATCATGGCTGAAATCCCTTCGCCATTAGGTAACCTGACAGTGATTAACGGTTACTTCCCGCAGGGCGAAAGCCGCGACCATCCGACCAAATTCCCGGCCAAAGCGAAGTTCTACCAGGATCTGCAAAACTATCTCGACAGTTCTTTGAAGAAAGACAGTCCGGTGCTGATTATGGGTGATGTGAATATCAGCCCAACCGATCTTGACATCGGCATCGGCGAAGAGAATCGCAAACGCTGGTTGCGCACTGGTAAATGTTCCTTCCTGCCGGAAGAACGCGAGTGGATGGACCGCCTGATTAGCTGGGGCCTGGTCGACACCTTCCGTCATGCCAACCCGGATGCACAAGACAAGTTCTCGTGGTTTGATTACCGCTCAAAAGGCTTCGATGACAACCGTGGTCTGCGTATCGACCTGCTGCTGGCAAGCCATCCGCTGGCTGAACGCTGTGTTGCGACCGGCATTGATTACGATATTCGTAGCATGGAAAAACCTTCAGACCACGCCCCCGTTTGGGCTGAATTTAAGCTGTAAGGGAAAACACCACATCCGATGCGTAAGTTACTGTTTGCCACGCTGGTTGTGGTTTTTGTCCTGCTCATCTTCTTTTTGCCGCCAGGCAGCCTGGCGGCACTGCAACACTATCAGGCACAGTTTTCTGACTGGCATCAGCAGCACCCGCTACAAACGGCGCTGGCTTTCTTTCTGATTTATGTGCTCGTCACTACCCTTTCAATTCCTGGCGCAACACTCTTAACGCTGTTGGCTGGCTCGCAGTTTGGGCTATTCCAGGGCACCGTACTGGTGGCACTGGCGGCGACCTGTGGCGCAACGCTTGCCATGCTGATTAGCCGCTATTTATTACGCGCCTGGGTACGCCTTCGTTTCGCCACACCGATGGCAGCAATCAATAGCGGTGTGGAACGCGAAGGCTTGTACTATCTTTTTGCATTACGACTGACGCCCATTTTCCCGTTCTTTCTTATCAATTTGCTGATGGGCCTGACATCGGTCAAAACGCTGGGTTATTTTGCCGTTAGCCTTGTCGGGATGCTGCCGGCGATTGTGGTTTATCTCAATGCTGGCCGCCAATTGAGCCAGTTGCGTAGTCTTAGCGATATTCTTTCACCCGGTATGATGTTGATGTTCGCTCTGCTCGGCTTCCTGCCGTTGTTCTCGCGCTGGATAGTCCGCTTGCTGCGAAAATCATAAGGATCCCATTTTGCGTCTTTTAACGCTTTTGCTGTCGCTGGTTGCGATCGGCTTTTCATGCTTTGCACAGCCTACTGACTGGGATAGCCTGCGCCAGCAGGCAAAAGGCCAGACGGTTTACTTCAACGCCTGGGGCGGCGACCCTGCGGTAAACAGCTATCTCGACTGGGTCGCCGGAGAAATGAAGCAACACTATGGCGTGACGCTCAAAGTCGTGCGCCTGGCGGATGCTGCCGACGCGGTAAAACGTATTCAGAGCGAAGACAGCGCAGGGCGCAAAGATAATGGCTCGGTCGATTTGCTGTGGGTGAATGGTGAAAACTTCCATACTCTGAAACAGGCCGGTTTGCTAAAAGATGGCTGGGCGTGGGAATTACCCAACTGGCGCTATGTCGACCAGAAAAAACCAGTACGTGAGGATTTCTCGCAACCGACTGACGGTGCCGAAGCACCGTGGGGCAGCGCTCAATTGATGTTGATCGGCAATGCGCAAACGGGTGTGAAATTCCCGCGCAGTGCACCTGAACTGCTGGCATTTGCCAAAGCGCATCCTGGCAAATTGAGCTACCCTCGCCCACCTGATTTCACTGGCACCGCGTTTATTGAACAACTGCTGATTGTGTTGACTCGAGAGCCGCAAGCGCTGCGCCTGCCGCCTGATCCGGCCACCTTTAAGCAGGTGACTGCGCCACTGTGGGATTATCTCGACCAACTGCATCCGCTATTATGGCGCGGGGGAAAAACCTTCCCACCAACGCCTGCACGCATGGACCGCATGCTGGCGGATGGCGAGCTATTGATGTCGGTAACGTTTAATCCGGCGCATGTCGATAACCTTATTGACCGCAAACAACTGCCGCATACCGCAAGGGCATTTGGCTTTGCGCAAGGCATGCTGGGCAACGTTCACTTTGTGACGATCCCCGCCAATGCCCGCGCGCAGGCTGGTGCACAAGTGGTGGCTAATTTCCTGATGTCACCGCAAGCGCAAATCCGTAAGGCTAATCCGGCAATTTGGGGCGATACCACCATTCTGAATAGCGCAACGCTGCCCGCACCTTTGGGCGAACAGCTTAATGCCCAAAAACCTGCCCATCTGCAAGCGGTACCGTATCTGCCAGAGCCGCATGCCGCCTGGGTAAACGCGCTGGAAAAAGAGTGGTTACAACGCTACGGGGCGAAATGAGTCTACGTTTCTTAGCCTGGTTTGCCGTGGGTTGCGTTTTTGCCCCACTGCTTCCGGGCTTGCTGATGATGGCAAAACCCGCACTGATGCCTGAAATCTGGCAGGCACTATGGGCTGACAACCAATGGTCTGGTGCTTTACTGGCAACACTCAACTCGACGGTGATTAGCGTCGCGGGTTCGCTGGTGTTATGTCTGGTGCTGCTTTGTGGCCTGTGGCCTGGCGCTCGCTGGCGGCGTTATGCCGCGCAACTGCCGCTTTTATTAGCGCTACCGCACGTCGCATTCGCCAGCGGTTTTTTGTTCCTGTTCGCCGATAACGGTTGGCTCGCTCGCTTATGCGGCATCTCATTTCATCTTGATGAATATGGCATGGGTCTGGGTATTTTGCTGGCGCTCAAAGAGAGCTGGTTTTTATTATGGATAGCCAGCACCCAGCTCAATTACCAAACCCTTTCCCAACAGCTCACCGTCGCACGCAGCCTGGGCTATGGCCCGCTACAATGCCGCATTCGCGTGCTGGTTCCGTCATTGTTGCCGCGTCTGAAATGGGCATTACTGGCGGTGGTGGCCTACAGCCTGTCCGTGGTGGATGTGTCCATTATTCTCGGTCCGAACAACCCACCGACGCTGGCGGTACTGGCGTGGCAGTGGTTGAACGATGCCGACCCGCAGCGCGTGGCGATGGGCATGTTGACCTCACTGTTATTAGTCGGGCTGTTAGGTTGTTTTATCGTGTTGGGCTGGATTTTATGGCGCGTGTTTCGCCGCGCAGTCGGGCGTTTTTCAGGTCAAAGACATCTACTTAATATCCAGCCACTGGCATCAAGTTTAGGGTTGGTGATGACGGCAACCTGCATCGCGGCGCTGGCAATGCTGGTTATCTGGTCGATGGCCGAGGGTTGGTTTTATCCTGCTATTTTGCCGGATGGCTGGGCGTTTTCAGGATGGCAAGCGGCTGAGTTGTCGCCATTGGGCACCACGCTGCTACTGGCGCTGGTAAGCAGTTTCACTGGCTTGCTGGTGATTATTCTGTGGCTTGAGGGTGGCAATCCCCGTTTTGATTTATGGCTGGCGCTACCGCTATTTTTGCCTGCTTTACCGCTGGTCGCCGGGCAATATCGTATGCTGTTAATTTTGCAGCAAGACGGCGACTGGCCCGGTGTTATCTGGAGCCATTTACTGTGGGTTGTGCCGTATATGCTTTTGGTAGCGCGGCCCGCCTGGCAGCAGATAGATCCACGTCTGGTTATCACCGCCCGCACCTTTGGTTGGTCATCGTGGAAAATTGTCTGTTTGGTTAAATTACCGCTGCTGGCACGCCCTCTTCTGGCGGCGCTAGCGGTCGGGTTTTCAGTCAGCATCGCGCAATATTTACCGACGCTGTACGCGGGGGCTGGGCGTTTTACCACTGTCACCACCCAAACTGTGGCACTGAGCAGCGGTGGCGATCCGCAACAACAGGCGATTCAGGCGTTGTTGCAGATGCTGCTGCCATTCATCATGTTTATCATCACGCTTCAGGTTGGCCGCCTGCTCGGGCGTTTTCGACAAGGATTACGCTAATGCTGTGTGTTCAGGATTGCACCATTACCAGGAATTCCCGCTCGCTGATTCACGCGCTTAATTTCACCGTTTCTGCGGGGGAAGTGCTGACGCTGATGGGACCATCAGGAGCGGGTAAATCAACGTTTTTAAGCTGGATAATTGGCGCATTACCCGCTGAATTTACGGTGACCGGCGAGTTATGGCTAAACCAACAGCGTCGCGATACGCTGCCGACCGAACGGCGAAACATCGGCATTCTGTTTCAGGATGCGCTGTTATTTGACCATCTTAATGTCGGGCAAAATCTGGCAATGGCGATTCCGGCCGCGGTTAAAAGTCGCGAACAACGGCAGCATTGCGTTGAACAAGCGCTGGAAAATGCGCAGTTAGCGGGCTTTTCACGTCGTGACCCGGCGACTCTTTCTGGCGGAGAACGTGCACGGATTAGTGTGTTAAGGGCATTGTTAGCGAAGCCTGAAGCCCTGTTGCTCGACGAGCCTTTCTCGCGCCTTGATCAAACCTTGCGCGAGCAATTTCGCCAGTTCGTCTGGCAACAGGTTGAGCAACAAGCTATTCCGGTGGTGCTGGTCACCCATGACCCGCAGGATATTCCGCCTGATGGGCAGATTATTACGCTGTGAATCAAATATGCGGTAACGCAAGGAATCACTCACGTGAATGGCGCAAGATAGCGCCTCTTTTTTCTCTCTTTTTCAGGTTATAAGATGAAACGTGTTTCTCAACTAACCGCCGCCTTGATGTTATCTGGGTTGGCGCACATGGCAATCGCTGCAGACAAGCCTTCCCAAATGACTTTATCCAACCTTCAGGCGCAGCACGGCGTGGTGATTGATACCCGTCCCAGTGCTTTTTATAACGGCTGGCCGCAAACCCTGAACGGTGTTGGTGGCCACGAGCCTGCCGCGCTTAATTTATCGGCCAGTTGGTTAGGCATGATGAATGACGAGCAACTGCAACTGTGGGCAAAACAACACAATCTGGCATCAGATAGTTTGATTGCGCTGTACGGTCAAAGTGATGAGACAAAAGCGGTAAAAGTGCGGCTGTCCAAACTGGGTTATCAGCACATCGCTCTGCTGTCTGATGCCCTGCAACAACCGGCACGTTTGCAGAAAATGGCCCACTTCGAGCAGCTTGTTTATCCGCAGTGGCTACATAACCTGATGCAGAATAAAGACGTTGTGGCAAAACCTGCGGGCGAAGTCAAAATCATCGAAGCCGCCTGGGGTGCACCGAAACAGTATCTGTTAAGCCATATTCCTGGTGCGGATTACATCGATACCAACGATATCGAAAGCGAGCCGTTATGGAATAAAGTGTCTGACGACCAACTCAAAGCTTTGCTGGCAAAACACGGTATCCGTCATGACACCACGGTGGTGATGTACGGACGTGATGTCTATGCTGCAGCGCGTGTCGCACAAATACTGCTGTATGCCGGCGTGAAAGACGTGCGTTTGCTGGATGGTGGCTGGCAGAGTTGGGCTGACGCCAAATTACCTGTAGAGCGCGGTTTGCCAAACGAGGTTAAACCGGCAGCCGATTTTGGTGCGCCATTCCCAGGCCAACCACAGCTGATGCTCGACACCGAGCAAGCGCGCGGGTTGTTAGGCCGCAAAGATGCCTCGCTGGTCAGTATCCGTTCGTGGCCGGAGTTTATCGGCACTACCAGTGGTTATAGCTACATCAAGCCAAAAGGTGAGATTGCCGGTGCGCGCTGGGGCCATGCGGGTTCTGACTCGACGCATATGGAAGATTTCCATAATCCGGACGGCACCATGCGTTCTGCTGATGACATCGCCGCCATGTGGAAGAGCTGGAATATTACGCCGGATCAGCAAGTGGCCTTTTACTGTGGTACTGGCTGGCGCGCATCAGAAACCTTCATGTATGCCCGTGCGATGGGCTGGAAGAATGTCGGCGTGTACGACGGCGGCTGGTATGAGTGGAGTAGTAATCCGCAGAATCCGGTAGCTACGGGTGAGCGTAAGCCTCTGTAAGATGTTTTAACTCGTCCTCTCCTGCCGGAGAGGACGAGGATGGTTCCATTTAACCCATATTGACAGTCCCACTCCCAATCACAACACCGCCACAACTAATACTGTCCCCTGTTCTGGCTGCCGGAATCCCATCTATAAACACTGTCCCAGAGCCACTTGAGATAGCGCGAGGATGAGGTGGGTGATCTGGCGGTTTGCTGTGCTCAAAGAGCGGATCACCCAAACGGGCTGCAGGTAAACCATCAATAAATACTGTTGGTGAACCAGCAACTATCGGCGTGGAATGAAAACCATTGTGTTCAGTTCCTTGATCATTCAGTTTTGCGGCTAACGGCATAAATATCCTTATTATAGTGAGTGAGACTTTGAGTTTTATTTAATATGACTAGTTTTTTATGGTCACTCTACAGTCGTCTGTCAATATGGCAAGAGAACCTTCCCTTCATCTATTTATTGGCTGTGTTATGTTGAATTTATCACCCCATAAAAAATCTATTCATTTGATACTAAAGATTCTATAGTGCAAAAAAATTTTCGTTTAATTGGATTGGTAATACCATACAGCCTTGATATAATCACTTTCATTCTTTTTATATAAAACAATAAGCCATTTATTCGAAGAATAACCAGAGTTGATATCTGAAGGACTCACCACTGTATTAATCATATTACCAAAATCATGATCAGATAGCTTATAATACTCATTTTCTTTTATTGGTTTGAAACGTAATGTTTCTATAGGATACACATAATCAATTATCAGCAATGGGTTCTGCCAGCTATAAAATACTTTGTAGATACTGTATTTATTTACAGCCGCAGGTATGAAAATGCTATTCTTCGCTACATTAAGATATCTGAAATTATTTCTTTCAGAACGCAAGTGGCCATGTTCAGTCCCATCTGAATGTTCACTTTCACATACTTTTTCATCAATAATATTATCACAAAAAAATACGGCACTTGCCTCTACTCTAACTCCACCCTGAAAGTAAGCATAAATTTTTTTCAGGATTTCATTGACATCACTCTGTGCATCATCACATTGGACTTCATTTTCACTGATGTAGTCAGTTAGCTTGTTAAAGCTATCTACGCCATTCAGACTTTCTATAGATCTTTTATAGGAAGAATATTGTTCGCAATCACCATTACTTATTTTTTTTGCAACAATTGAATCCGCATGACAATCAATAGACAAAGTTATTATGAATAATAAAAAAGACTTTACATAATGCATGTATTCACCCCAAAATCCATTATGTCACCACCGTGATTTCACCCACATACATCCCCTTGGTTCCTGGAATTCTGTGATTAATCAAATAATCGTATACAACATTCCACTTCTCAACGTCATATACTGTCACACAACCTTCAGATAAATTACCAAGATGGATGTAACGCGAGCTATTACCTCCTTCCCCATTTAATTCTATAGGAAACCAGATATCATTACACGTTATAACCCCAGGTGAAAATGCCTTTCTGTACCAGTCTGTTGGAGCATTTTTAGCATGTGAGTTGTCAGGAGACATTAGCTTATGAACCCCTGCAGGGATAGGTGAGTAAGAATATTTTGGTGGCCACAAACTATTAAGTGTAACTTTTATGATTGAGCCATTAACATATAAATTTGCGAACTGCTGTATTAAATCACCTTTGAATCTTGAGGTGGTTTTAACTGGTTTCCCGACATATTCTACTTTAATTGAAGCACTCTTTTGCATGGGGCCTTTGCTACTTAAATATTTTAATGCATTTTCTTGCTGCAAACTAATGGTCTGACCTATTAAATTTGATTTATCACTAGCCACTAAGAGATAAAGCCTTCCATTTTTCTCTCCTTTTACAATAAGCTTCACATTTTCATGAAGAAAATCAAAATTACCGTTATCTAGCTTTACTTTTAGCCACCCCTCCTCAGTAGCTTTTCGACTATACATTATTTTACCTGTGACAACATGTAAACTACTTGGTCTTGAATTCGACGTTCCACGATTATTCGTTAATGGCATTTTATTACTCCAAGTCTAAATCATATTCAAAAACCAGATATTCTTCCTCAGTAGTTTTTATTCGTTCTGTTTTCCCATCCGGATCGGTTACTCCTCGATATACCACTCCGCTAGTTGTTGTTATTTTATATTTTTGTAATTCGATAGGATTCCCTTCGTCATCTCGAAGTAAAAATTGCTCATCAAACACAGAATCCTCTGGCTCATCCTGTCCTCCAGAGTCATCCCCACCTCCTGAGCCATTTCCACCACCATCACTCCCGTATCCGTCCTGCTGTGGCTCATCTGGCGAATTACCATCTTCACCCGTCAGCGCATTCAGCACCGCCGGTAATTGCGTCGGCACCGGATTACCCGGACTGCCACCGCTGTTGAGGTTGATTTTCAGCCCACTGATGTCCACGCCACCAGGATGGATGACGATAAATGAGCTGCCCATTTTCAGGGTGATTTTCGTATTGCTCTGCAGCACGATATCGCCCTGTGCATCCGTGCCCAGCGCACCCGCCACTTTCTGGGCCAGGTCACCTTTCACCTCCAGGCTGTGGTTACCTTCCACCAGGCTGAGGTGGTCTCCGCAGGTGTTGTGCTCCTGCTTCCCTTCCACTGTCACCTTGCGGTCTTTTGCCACAGTCAGACCGTCATCACGACCCGTGTTGACCGTGTGGTCACGGGTGACTTTCAGGGTCTGGTCATTGCGTACCGTGATACTGCGGTCGTGCGCCACGGTGATGTTCTGGTCATGCCCGCCGGCATTCTCTTTGCCGACCTTCACCGTCTGCCCCAGAC
>NZ_JAHWLU010000035.1:0-42252 GCF_022134725.1 Buttiauxella sp. S19-1 | reverse complement strand
GTTATATACATTTAACCATAAAAAACATATAAATTTTAACGCTATTTTCTGCAAGGTGACGTTATGCGTAGCGACTCATCAAGAAAGTTTGATGCAATAAAGAATTTCGATTTGAACTTATTAATCGTGTTCGAGATGGTGTATTTACACAAAAGCATGACCAAGGCTGCAACCAAAATGCAGGTTACGCCATCGGCTATCAGCCAATCCTTACAGAAGCTGAGAACCTACTTTGATGATTCATTGTTTATCAGAGAAAATAATCTTCTCAGAGCCACATTGCTTGCCAACGAACTCCATCATCAGATAGAGAAAAAACTCGAACCTTTTATTGATTACGTGGGGCATGTTGTCACTTCTGATACCAAAACCCATTATGTTATTTATTGCTCTAATTATTACTCATGGAACGTCTTCCCATTATTGGTCAATAACATCTATGAAAATAATGAAAACTACAGTATTCAACACGTCAACCAATATGGAGTAGAAGTCACAGATGACGATATTTTATCGAAACAATATGCTGACATTGTTCTGGATATCAATGAAAACCATAATCCAGCCTATGCCAGCGAGGTGGTTTATCACGACTCATTGATTTTTATTTGCAGTAAAAATCATCATCTTGCCAACGGACCAGTGGACTCTGACTCACTACAAAGAGAAAAATACATATCAATATCAAGCAATTCACTGGCGGCCAGAAAAATTAAAAACACCATCGAAATGCAGCATGGGAAATTTTCCTATCAATTTTCCACACCGTCATTAACGACATTATTTTCCGTGGCAGAAAATTCCTCTTTACTGGCTTTAGTACCCTTTAAAGCTTATGAAAAATTCAAGTCGACTTATAATCTTTCAGCGGTGGCGTTTAAAGATGAGTTTATTATTCCCGATATCACGCTGTATATGACATACAAGAAAAAGTCGCTGAAAAATAAAGCCTTCTCATCGATTATTAAATCGATCAAAGGCTTATTATAACGGGAAATAAAAGGGTGGATGTCGCAGGCGGATTAACGCAGCGACATCCACGTTCTATCAGAAGCTGTATTTCACCCCTACCATCGCCGAGGCATCGCTGTAACCTTTATCCCCCACCTGCACGCCCACATTGCCCCACATATTGAGCCGTGAATTCAGCTGCCCTTCCACACCGGTTTTAATTTCCCCGATATTTCTGGCGCCACTTTGCGTCAGGCTCACGCCATCCATACGCGTACCGAAGCTCTGGGTGTTATGTATCCAGTTCACTTCGACAAACGGCTGGAAGGTACGGCCCTTGCCGTCATCGATTTTATTGTGCCCTTTCAGATACGTACGCACACCCAGACGGGTCTGAACGTTGCCGTCGCCTTCACCGCTGACGCGTGTGCCGTTGCTTTCACGGTGGTCATCAGCTTCAACCCCCATCCAGATAGCCTGCGCCTGCGGCTGGATAAACCATTCATTCAGCGAACCCTGGCTGCCAGCAAATTCACCCAGTTTATGCGTATAACCCATCTCCAGCGACGCCGTGATACCGCTGGATTTGTAGGACTCACCCTTAATGTCCTGGCCATTCACATCGTTGTTGAACCAGCCGTACTGCGCCCAGCTGTCCACATACGCGCCCTGACGGGTTTCATCATTCTGATACCAGGTGGCATACAGCCCGGCACTGTAACCATCCACCGACCCTTCGGCACGGTATCCGGTCACATTCGAGCGGCTTTTACTGCTGCTGGTTCCGTAACCCGCCATCACCCCGAGGTGCAGGCGTTGCAGGCCATCCGGGCTCCACTGGGCGATATCACCACCCAGTTGCGTGACGTAACGGTTGCTCTGGGTTTCGATTTGCCCGCTGCTGTCTTTCCAGCGGTTTTGCCCGCCAAGCTGGCGCAACCACATGCTCGTCACTTTCTGCTCGCCCGTCAGCGCATCGGTGTACTGCGTTTCACCCAGGCGGTCATGCAGGCTGGTGATAAACATGGTGTTGGCTGCCGCCAGATTAGCGGTGTAAGCCGCCGCTTCCGGACGCACCGTCGGCTGGCCTTTTTTCTCAGGCTCTGGTGATGGTTCGCCTGGCTTCGCAGGCTCTGGCGGTTTCGCCGTGGTATCCAGGCTGGTGAGGAACCAGTCAGCGCCTTTTTTCACCAGGCTATAATCATACGCCCCGGCGACAATACGCCCGGATTTGGTGAACGTCCCGTCAGACTGGCCTTTCACTTCCACCACGCGGATCCCTTCCACCGTCTGCGCGCCGCTGCCACCCGCATTGTTGACCTTCATAAAGGTGTTGCCGCTGGTATTGCCGTTCACCAGCAGTTTATCGGTGACTGAGTTGTCACCCCCCAGCACGGTGTTCAGCACCAGAGTGCCGCCCTGGCCGTTCCAGTTGTTCGCCGTCAGCGTGCGACCTGCGGCCATTGGCGTGCTGCCCGGTGCCACATAATTCAGCGTCCCCGCGAGGTTAACGTCATCAACCAGCGAATCCGCCGTCATGTTCCAGGTACTGGCGCTATCGATGTTCACATCCGTCGGATCAATCCAGCCGGTCAGGCTGGCACCGTTGCGCAGCGACAACGCGGTGTTGTCTTTGGCAATGATGTTACTGACCAGTTGCGCACCGCCCTGTGAGCCGTCGAGCGTCAGCTCGCCCTCATCAATCAGGGTGTTACCCGTCCAGTCGGTTTTACCGGTCATCACCACTTCACCGGCACCGCGTTTAACAACTTCGCCCGTGCCTTTGATGGTGTTATCCATCGTGCCGGTTGCGCCATCCAGCACCAGTTTACCGGTGCTGGTGATTTCGCTGCTGCCCAGACCGTCAACATGATTGAGGCTGACCGTCGCGCCTGCGGCGACAGTCGTTGCCGCCGTCAGCCCGCTATTCGCGCCCTGCACATCAAGCGTGCCGCCATTGACGTTGAGTTTGCCGCCACCCGCCAGTGCGCCTGCTGAGGTGCCGCCATTGCTGAGATCCAGCGTGCCGCCATTGAGATTCAGGGTCGAACCCGTTTCACCGTTCAGCGCGCCGAGTGTCTGGGTTTTGCCGTTCAGATCGAACGCACTTGCGCTCGCCAGGTTTAACTTGCTGGTCTGGCCCAGCGCGTTATCACTGCCCGCCTGCAACGTTCCCGAATTAACGCTGGTTTCACCGCTGTAATCGTTGGTGATGTTAGTCAGCGACAGCAGGCCGCCACGGGCGTCGATAGCCAGATTACCGCTGCCGGTGATTTTCGCCGACATATCCGCTGAAGCGCCGTTCGCCGCCGTATCCTGTGCCAGCGTCAGCGTCTGGTCTGCCTGCAGATCCAGCTTCGTCAGGCCGTAGTTCACATACAGACCATCGCTCTGCGCGCCGGACGTCAGACGGTAGTCATAGGTCCCTTTCGCGACGGTATTGCCGTTCTGGCTGACGTCAATCTCACGTGCCGCGGTGATTTTCACACCGTTCTGATCCACCAGATCCAGGGCGCCGCCGTTACCGGTGACCGCGCCGGATCTGACCAGTTGCACGCCCGTTTCGCCCTCATCCTGCATCAACAGATTAGTGGCATTCGGCGTGTCCGGCGCGCTGGCGGTCAGCGGCTCCGGCAGTTTCACCATCACGGTGCCGGTGCGGTTGATGTCTAGCGCACCCGCAGTGATAAGACTGGTCGCCACACTTTGATCCGGTGCCGTGGCGTTGAACTTCATGGTGCCGCCATTCAGCGCTAACCCGCCGATCTGCTGATCGCCGTCACCCACCGTGGTCACGTTGCCAGTACCGACCTGTAATGTCGCACGAGTTAATGCTGTGGTGTTGTCGCCTGTCAGATCAAAGGTGTTGTCCGTCAGATTGGCAGTACCGGCAAAATTCGCCCCCACGCCGCTGCCGAAGCTGAACGCATTCCCGTTGTTTGAGGCATTCAGGGTGCCCGTTCCGCTCAGCACGTTGTCGAAGCTGAACGCGCCGGTGGTCTGTGCATTAACGATGCCGCTGACGGCAATGTCCACGCTGCCACTGCCCAGATTGGTGGTGCTGCTGGTTGTGGCACTGTCCACCGCCAGCGTGCCGCTGTCGGTCACATTCCAGTTGCCGGTGTACGCGGAGTTATCCGCCGTGATGGTCGCCTGCGCGCCGCTCACGGTGGTAGCTCCGGCACCCGCCAGCTGGTTATCAAAGACACTGGCTGTAGCGAGTGCCAGCTCAAGCCCGGCAGTCGCGTCAACATTCACCACGCCCGTTCCTGCGCCATCGGCGTCGGTCAGTTTCAGCATTCCAGCAGAAATCGTCGTACCGCCACTGTAAGTGTTGGCGTGAGCGATGGTCAGCATGCCACTGCCGTTTTTAGTGACGTCACCGCTACCGCCAATCGCGTTATCCAGCGTCCAGTCCGTCGCAGTGTCGACATTAAAAGTACCGGCATTGTTGATAGCCGCCGTACCCAGATTCGCCGCTTGCGTGGCGGTCAGACGGGTACCAGCATCGGTGTTCCAGCTCCCCGACAGCGCGTTAATACCCGCCAGTGTTACATCGGCGACGTTGCTCAGTTGCACCGCACCCGCACCGTTGATGACGTTGTCCAGTGCGCCGGTGACTGCATCCACCGCCAGCGTACCAGCGGTGGTAATCTCGCTGCTGCCCAGACCGTCGACATCGTTGATCTTCACCATCGCGCCGCTGGCGATCGCGGTTGCCGCCGTCAGGTCAGTATTCGCGCCCTGCACAGCGAGCGTGCCGCCGTTAACGTTCAGTTGTCCGGCACCGGTCAGTGCGCCTGCGGAAGTGCCGCCGTTGCTGAGATTCAGCGTGCCGTTGTTGATATTTAGCGTTGAACCCGCGAGATCGTTCAACTCGCCAAGGGTTTGCGTCATGCCGTTAAGATCGAATGTGGTGGTATCCGCGAGATTCAGTGTACTGGACTGACCCAGCGCGTTATCAGATTCAGAGCGTAACGAGCCACTGATCACGCTGGTTTCTCCGCTGTAGTCGTTGGTGACGTTAGACAGCGACACCACGCCATCACGGGCGTCAATGGCCAGGTTACCGCTGCCGGTGACTTTGGCAGACATATCAGCAGAAACGCTGCTGGCACCGGTATCTTCAGCCAGGGTCAGCGTCTGGCCCGCGTACAGATCCAGTTGCTTCAGACCGTAGTTCACATACAAGCCATTGTTCTGAGTGCTGGAGGTCAGACGGTAGTCGTAGGTCGCCTGTGCCACATTTTGGTTATTCTGGTTGATATCGAGCTGGCGTGCCGCCGTGATGACCCGCTGGTTCTGGTCGGTCAATACGATGGCACCACCGCTACCGGTTACGCTGCTGGCGCTGACCAGTTGAACGCCAACGTTCGCCTCATCCTGCATCAGCAAGTTGGTGGTATTTGGCGTATCCGGCGGGCTCGGTGTAAACGGCTGCGGCAGGCTCAGGCGCACCGTACCGGTATGGTTGATTTCCAGCGTCCCAGCAGTAATCAGGCTATCCGCGATAATCTGCTCCGGTGCGTTAGCGTTGAACTGCATGGTGCCGTTGTTCAGCGTCAGCCCGCCAATCTGCTGGTTACCATCGCCCACCGTGGTCACGTTACCGCTGCCCACTTTCAGCGTGGCGCGGGTCAGTGCGGTGGTGTTGTCAGCGGAAAGATCAAAGGTGTTGTTGGTCAGATTCGCGGTTCCGGCAAAGTTTGCGCCCACACCGCTGCCGAAGTTAAACGCATTGCCGCCACTGGTAGCATTCAGCGTGCCGCTTCCGGTCAGCAGGTTGTTGAAGCTGAACGCGCCGTTGGTCAGAGCATTAACGGTGCCACCCGCGGCAATAGCCACGCCGCCCGTTCCCAGATTAGTGGTGCTGCTGGTCGCAGAATTCGGCAGTGCCAGTGTGCCGCTACCGGTCACATTCCAGTTACCAGTGTAGGCGGAGTTATTCGCCGTGATGGTCGCCTGCGCGCCGCTGACCGTGGTGGTTCCGGCACCGGCAAGCTGGTTATCGAAGACACTGGCTGTGGCAAGCGCCAGCTCAAGCCCCGCTGCGGTATCGATATTCACCACGCCCGTTCCTGCACCGTCGGTGTGGGTCAGTTTCAGCACTCCACCTGAAATCGTGGTGTTGCCGCTGTACGTATTGGCGTGGGCGATGGTCAGCATACCGCTGCCTTTTTTGGTCACGGCACCAGTACCATTGATCGCGTTATTCAGCGTCCAGTCGGTGGTGGTATCGACATTAAAGGTCCCGCTATTGTTGATAACCGCCGTCCCCAGATTCGCCGCTACCGTGGCGGTCAGACGAGTACCTGCCGCCGTGTTCCAGCTTCCCGACAGCGTGTTAATACCCGCCAGCGTCACATCGGCGGCATTGCTCAGCTGCGCCGCGCCCGCGCCGTTAATGACGTTATCCAGCGAGCCGGTTGCCGCGTCCACCACCAGCGTACCGGCGGTGGTAATCGCACCGCTGCCCAGGCTGTCGACATTATTGATCTTAACGGTAGCGCCGGTCGCAATCGCCGTTGCCGCCGTCAGGCCAGTGTTCGCGCCCAGCACATCAAGCGTTCCGCCGTTAACGTTCAGTTGTCCGGCACCGGTCAAGACACCTGCCGACACTCCGCCATTACTGAGATTCAGCGTGCCGCTGTTGATATTTAGCGTTGAACCCGCGAGGCCATTCAGCGCACCGATAGTCTGCGTTTTACCGTTGAGATCAAACGTGGTGGTATCCGCGAGATTTAACTTGCTGGTGTGACCCAGCGCGTTATCACTGCCCGCCTGCAACGTGCCGCTGGTGACACTGGTTTCACCGGTATAGTCGTTGGTGGCGTTAGACAGCGACACCACACCGTTACCCGCGTCAATCGCCAGGCTACCGCTACCGGTGAGTCTGGCAGACATATCAGCAGACGTGCCGTTGGCACCGCTATTCTGCGCCAGCGTCATCGTCTGGCCGGACTGCAACGCCAGCTGGCTCAGGCGGTAAGTGGCGTACAATCCGTCCACGGTGCTGCTGCCTGCGGCGCGGGTTGCCAGGCCGTAGGAATAGCTACCGACCGCCACGGTGTTGCCGCCCTGAACGATGCTGGATGTGCCGGTGGTCAGTACATTCCCGGCCTGATCCTTCAGCACCAGGTTGCCTTCAGAGCCTGTCACCGAGGTGGCAGAAATCAGCTGTTGGGTGGTGCCTTCGTCCTGCACCAGCAGATTACCGGAAGTGCCGGCGTTTTGCGGGTCAAGCTGAACATTGCCTGAGGTCAGTGCCAGTGCACCCGTTGCCACGGTGCCGGTCGGCAGGTTCGCGAACGCCAGGGTGCCGCCGTTGAAGGCCAGGTTTCCCACCGCCTGGCTGCCTGCGCCCACGGTGGTGACGTTACCTGTATTCATGTTCAGCGTGGCGCGGGTCAACGCGGTGGTGTTATTGCCGGACAACGCGAAGCTGTTGTTGGTCAGATTGACGACCCCAGCGAAGTTAGCACCCACTCCGCTGCCGAAGCTGAACGCCTGCCCACCGTTAGAGGCATTCAGCGTGCCACTACCGGTCAGCGCGTTGTTAAAGCTGAATGCACCGGTGGTTTGAGTATTGACGATACCGCCTGCGGCAATAACTACCACGCCAGTTCCCAAATTGCTGGTGCTGCTGGTTGCGCTGCCAGGGAGTGCCAGAGTGCCGCTACTGGTCACGTTCCAGCTGCCGGTATAAGCCGCGTTATTCGCGGTGATGGTGGCCTGCGCCCCGCTAACCGTGGTGGTGCCGACACCGGCCAGCACGTTATCAAAGACACTGGCGGAGGCTAGCGCCAGTTCAAGGCCAGCCGCCGCGTTAATATTAACGGTGCCTGAACCCGCGCCATCGGTGTTGGTCAGTTTCAGCGAGCCACCAGAAATGGTGGTGCCGCCGCTCCAGGTGTTGGCTGTAGTCAACAGCAATGTGCCAGCATCCGCTTTATTCAGCGCACCGGTACCCGAAATAATGCCATTCATGGTCAGCGTGGTGCCGCTATCAACATCGAACGTCGCCGAACCAGCATTGATCGTCGCACTTCGATCGGACGTCATCGTGGTGGTAGTTTCCAGTGATCCACCATTGAAGGTTAATGCGCCAGTGGCCGCGCCAAGGCCGGCATCGCTGGATACCTGGATTTTACCCGCGTTGAAGTTGGTACCGCCGCTGTAAGTATTAGTTCCTGCCAGCACTAAGGTACCGCTGTCGATTTTGGTCAACGCACCGCTGCCACTGACAGCGCCGTTCAGCGTCAGTGTGGTGCCGCCGTCAACGTCAAGCGTTGCGCCGCCGGTATTGAGGGAGGTCGCCCGGGCGGACGCCATAGTGGCGGTAGTTTCCAGTGTTCCGCCAGTGATACTGAGCGCGCCGCTCGCCGCGCCAAGACCGCTATCGCTGGAGATGCTTACCGTACCGCCGTTGATGTCGGTACCGCCGCTATACGTATTCGTGCCACTCAACACCAGTTTACCGGCATCGGTTTTGGTCAGTTTGCCTGCACCACCGATGGCACCACTCAGAGTCAGTGTCTGGCTTGGGTCGACATTGAACGTTCCACCCTTGGTATTGAGCGTGGTTGTGCGAGCGGTAGCGAATGTGCTGGTGCTTTCCAGCGTACCGCCATTCAGGCTTAATGCGCCCGCCGCCGCGCCGAGGTTACTGTCACTGGAAACACGTAGCGTCCCGTCGTCAATTGCCGTGCCGCCGCTGTAGGTGTTATTCCCCGTCAGCACCAGCGTGCCTTTATCGGTTTTAGTGAGTCGGGTGCTGCCTTGCAGAACCGAGCCAATCGTCGCGGTGTAGTTGGCTCCGAGATCGCTATGGTCACCGACGCTTATCGTGGTGCTGTTGGTCCCGGATGCCGTCTGAAGCAGGTCTATCGCCCCGCCCACCAGTGAGTACCCACTAACCGCGAACTGTAAGCCGGTGGTGGAAATCGAGCCGTAAGTGTTGTCCACCGTCACGGTCGCTGGCGTGCCCTGGAAAATAACGAACGACGTTGGAGTATAAGTTGAGTTGATTGAACTGCTGGCGTTACCCCAGGACTGGTTCGCCAGATTGCGGTTCCAGATACCGGCCCCGCCATCCGCCGCGCCATTGTTGTAGTTGGTCGGGTTGCTGCCGTCCCACACTGCGGTGAGGTTCCCGGTGGTATTGATCAGGTTGATTTGCCCCTGCACTCCGGTTTGCAGTGCAACAGTCGTTGACGGTGGCATGTTGCCCAGCGCCAGACCGTTGTTGGTCAGCGTGCCGTCATAGTTGAAGATACGGTAGATACCCGGATCGAAGGTACCGCCGGTTGGGATAGTCACGTCCAGACGACCGTCGAGCGTCAGATTGCCGCCCACGTTGGTCAGGCTATTTTGCGCCACGCCATTTACCGAACCGAAGGTATAACGCAAGATTGACGTGCCATTGAGGGCAAGATTGCCCTTCACGGTTAAAGTGCCGCCAGTCCCATTGGTGCTGCCCGGTGTCAGAATACCGTCATTAGCGATGGTGACATTACCGCCAATAGTGCCGGTGCCGCCCAATACCGCATTGGCGGCGACGGTGGTCGCGCCGGTGGCAGCCGTTTGATCGCCATTCACAATCAGCCCACCCGTCGATACCGTGGTGGCCCCTTTGTAGCTGTTGTTGCCGGTCAGGATGGTGTAACCCGAGCCGTTTTGCTGCAGGCCGCCAGTACCAGAAATGGTATTAGCAAAGGTCACGTTGTCGCTGCGGTTAAAGGCCAGCGTGCCGTTGTTGATGACATTGTCGGTAATGGAACCCGTTGTGCCGCCATTGCCGAGCTGCAAGGTACCGGAATCAATCGTGGTATCACCCGCATTGGTATTCGTGCCGGTCAGTATCGTGGTGCCGGTGCCGCTCTGGTGAATAGTACCGCTGCCGGTTATCGCTCCCGCATAGGTATAAACGTCGCTACGCTTGAACGTTAAGTTGCTGTTATTGAGGATATTGCCGGTAATCGACCCGCTCGCCCCGCCATTACCGAGCTGCAAGGTACCCGCCGTGATAGTGGTGCCGCCAGTGTAAGTATTGGCGCCGGTCAGGGATGTGGTACCCGTGCCGTTTTGTATCACTCCACCGCTACCGAAAATAGCCCCGCCATAGTTAGCGATATCGCTGCGATTAAAGACTACGGTACCACTGTTGCTGATATTTCCGCCCACTGCGCCGGTGGTGCCACCGTTACCGATTTGCAGCGTCACCCCATTCACATAAGTACCGTTAGGGTTGGCATTACCAGCAATGATAATGGTGCCGCTTCCCGAACCTGAATTGTTATATGTGAGAGCACCGCCACCCGAGATTGACCCGCTCAACGTCAGCGTCGCACCATTGATGGTCTGGATGGTTCCCCCGGTGTTGGTTGTGCTGATGCTTCGCGCGATACTTAGGCTGTTCAGCGCTTGCAGGACAGCGCCGTTATCCATTTGCAGACCACCAGACACAGCCCCCATGCTGGCATCACTCGTCACACCGAGTATCGCGCCATTGATGTAGGTACCACCGGTATAAGTACTGTTCCCCGTCATAAGAACGCGACCTTGCCTGACCCCCAACAAACCGCCACCGGAAATGTTTCCAGCCAGCGTTAATGGATTTGCCGAGCTGGCACTCCCAAAACTCCCCTGAGAACCAGCGTCGATAATCACGTCGCGTGCTAGCGTGGTCGCCCCATTGGCGATAAGCCATGCAGTGGCGGTATTTCCGGTAAAACGTAGACGGCTTGATGTAGCACCGAGGTTGGCGTCACTGCTCACATATAAACGGTTATTACCGGACATCAGCGTGTCACCGGCATAAGTATTCGTTCCGCTCAAGGTGAGTGAGCCGATGCGCTGTTCCACCGAACCACTGCCAGAAATCACGCCGGCATAGGTATATGTCGCATTACGACTAAAAAGCAGTTTGCTATTGTTGACGATATTGCCAGTGGCCGAGCCCGCAGCGCCGTTATTACCTAACTGCAATGTGCCGGCGTTGATCGTCGTGCCGCCGCTGTAGGTATTGTTATTCGTCAGGATGGTGGTGCCGGTGCCGCTTTGTGCCACAGAACCGGTGCCAGAGATAACCCCACCATAGGTCACGGCGTCACTACGTTTGAATACCAATCCGCCAGGGGTGGTGACTGTCACCGCACCGGTACCCAGCGTACCGGTGGTGCCGCCATTACCAACCTGCAAGGTGCCGGATGAAATTGTGGTGGTGCCACTGTAACTATTGGCACCGGTCAGAATTGTGGTGCCTGAACCAATTTGATTGACGATACCGGTACTGGAAATCACGCCGCCGAATGTGGCGGTATCACTGCGATTAAACACCAGCGCGCTGTTGTTGAGCACATCGCCAATAATCGATCCAGAAGTGCCGCCATTACCGAGCTGCAAGGTGCCTGCGCTAACGGTTGTGCCGCCAGTGTAGGTATTGGCACCGGTGAGGATCAGCGTACCGCGGTCGGTTTTGGTTACTGCTGTACTGCCCTGTAGCACTGAACCGACGGTAGCAACATAGTTACTTCCTGCGGTGGTCCCATCACCCACACGGATGGTGGTTTGCCCTGAACCTGGCGTAGTTTCGGACAGGTTGATGGCATCGCCAGCGACGGTATAACCGTTGGTGGCAAACTGCATCCCTTCGGAGGTCACCGCGCCAAGACTGTCATCCACCGTGACGGTACCAGGTGTGCCCATGAATGCGGCGTAACCCTGGCTGTAAACCCCATTCGTCGTCCCCGCAGCATTAGACCAGTTACTGTTGGCCCCCGCTCCGCTGTTCCAGATCCCGGTGCCGCCATTCACGGCACCATTGTTCTGGGCGACATCCCAGTAACGCATATTACCCAACGAGTTGACCAGGTTAACCTGGCCGTTAACCGAGGTCTGCAACTCAGTATTCGAGCCCGCAGGCATTGACCCAATTGCCAGGCCGTTGTCGGTCAGTGTCCCGGTATAACTGATGATGCGGTAAACACCGGCCCCAAAAGTCCCACCGGCGGTAGTGTTGACGTTCAGCGTGCCGTCCAGCGTCAAGTTGCCACCGACCACGGTCTGGTCGTTATATTGCCCGCCGACGACATCAGACTGCCCGAGGTTATAGTTCAGAATCGAACCGCCAGAAAGCAGCAAGTTACGGCGAATCGTCAGCGTACCCGCCGCGCTATCTGAGGCTCCCGGTGCCAGAATGCCGCCGTTGGCAATCGTCACATCGCCGCCAATGGTGCCTGCGCCGCCCAGGGTCGCTCCGGATTCGACGGTGGTCGCCCCGGTAGCATTGGTCTGGTTACCGTTGATATATAACGAACCCGCCGCAACGCGTGTCGTGCCGGTGTAGGTGCTGTTACCGGAAAGCGTAGTGCTGCCGCTGCCATTTTGAGTGAGCGTACCGGTCCCCGAAATCGCCCCCGCGTAGCTGTAAGCATCTGACCGGTTAAACACCAGCGAACTGCTGTTGACGACGTTCCCCGTCCCCAACGAGCCTGATGCCCCACCATTGCCGACCTGCAATGTCCCCTCGGCAATGTTAAAACCAGAAGTCGAGGAGCTGGTCCCCGCCAGCACCAATGTCCCGGTATTAGTTTTGCGTAAAGCGGAGTTGCTGCCATAAATGTCGTTATTAACGGTCAATGTCATATTAGGTGCGACATCGACAGTCACACCACCAGTGTTGAGCCCAATCCTGTTAATCGCATAACTGCCTGTCACCACCAGCGTACCGTTGCCGATATTGACATCTTTTCCGCTACCCAAAGCTGCAGCATTGGATACTATCGCTTTAACGCCGCCTTGCAGATAAGTGGTGTTGGTGTAAGTGTTGGTACCATTGAGGTAGACCGTGCCGCCAGGGCTACCCGCACTGGTGAGCAGAAGCCAGCCACCGCCAGAAATTGTCCCGTTTAGCGTCAGCGACGTTCCGTTGAAGGTTTCGAAGGTACCATTATTGCTTAACACCACATTGCGCGATGTGGTGAAGTCGCTGAGCAAACGCAACGTGCCGCCATTGATGAAATTCACACTACCGGTAGCCGCACCGAGGTTGGCATCATTTGACACCGACAGGTAACCACCCCAGATATTAGTGCCGCCGGTATAAGTGTTAGCCCCGGTCAGAATCACGTTACCGGCATAAACGCCAAGCGCGCCAGCACCCGACACGACACCGTTCAGAGTCAACGGTGCATTGGCATTCGCACTACCGAGATAACTGTTAAACCCGCTGTCGATAACGACATTACGCGCGGTAGTGAACGAAGAGTTAGCAAGAAAGTTGCCACCTCCGGTGAAATGGATCTGGCTTGACGATGCGCCAAGATTGTTATCGCTATCAACTTGCAGCGTGCCACTTTTTATCTGTGTCTCGCCGGTATAAGTATTGATGCCCGAGAGGATGGTGGTGCCGCCATTTTGCTGCACCGCACCGCTGCCGGAGATCACCCCCGCCTGGGTATAAGTATTGTTATGGCTAAAGCTAAGTAAACCGTTGTTGGTGATATTGCCGGTAATCGAACCCGTTGCACCGCCGCCACCAATTTGCAGCGTACCTGCATTAATGGTGGTGCCACCGCTATAGGTATTTGCGCCCGTGAGTATGGTGGTGCCGCTGCCGCTCTGCACCAGTTGCCCGGTACCGCTAATCGCCCCCGCATAGGTGTAGCTATTGCTGCGGTTGAAAGTCAGAGTGCCATTATTGGTGACCACACTGCTGCCCAGCACGCCCGTCGTGCCACCGTTGCCAATTTGCAGGGTGCCAGACGAAACGGTTGTTGTGCCGGTGTTAGTGTTCGCGCCGGTGAGGATCAACGTGCCAGCGCCATTTAAGGTGAGTGCACCAGTACCGCTCATCACGCCGCCAACGGTCGCCGTTGCACCCGATGCCACATTGATAATACCGCCGCCCTGAGCAAGCGCGACATTACGGGTACTAATGAAAGGCCCGCCGGTGATAGCCAGCGTGCCAAGAGATGACAAATTACCCAGAGTCAGTAAACCCGCCGCCGCCCCCAAACTACTATCCGAGGAGACTCGCAGAGTACTGTTATTGGTAATGGTGGTGCCGCCGCTATAAGTGTTAGTGCCGCCGAGCACCAGAATACCGCCGCCATTAATATCCACACGGCCAGTACCCGCGATAATAGAATTCACCGTGGCGGTGTTGCCGCTGCCGACATTAATCCCCATGGTGCCTGAAGCCGTACTCAGCGTCCCACCATTAATAATGTAACCATTGACGTTGAATAACAGATCCTGAACGGTTATCGGGTTAGTCACAGTGATGGTGCCCGCCGTGCCGCCAAACAAGGCACTGTCCCCAGCCAGGTTGTTCCATGGCAGCATCACCGTGCCGTTGAACCATTCGCTATCGATCACATTCCAGGTTCCGCTTCCCCCGGAGCCTTGCCCGGTTGGGGACCATGTCACCGTTGAAGCATGCACCGTTCCGGACAATGCAAACATCGCCAGCACTACAACACCTGGGCCCGTTTTACTGCGAGAGCTTTTGCTGCGGCCTTTGGTCAACTCAGAGACGGCCATCCAGCATTGCTTTGCCACGCTCCATATAATGCGATAAACAGTGTTCATGATTTAATTCACTTTTCGAGTATTTATATTTGTCCGCAGGTCGCGTACTGAAATTAAAGATATTCGTCAGAAGAAGCCGAGGGATGGGAGTGTTAGCTTGGTTTTTTGATCGCGCGTGCACACAATGCTGACACCGCTTATAACTTCTATTTTATATACCAATTTGATGTTTTTATTTTACCAAACGGTAATAACAAAAAAATAGCTTTCGCATTACGCAAATGCAAACGAGGTGAGTAATATTTTTTGCCAAACTAGCTACATCGCCAAAAGTACTGAACTTAACGCAAACTATTATTTCGCCATACAAAATGGCACTAAATACATAATTAGATAAGAAATTAACACCACGCGAAGGTAAGATTTTATTGTATGAACAAAATACACAACCCGTTGATATAATTCACAAACATAGAATCTGCAACAAACCATGCTATGAGTTTAACTTTTTTCTTATCTTATTATCCAGGTCAGATAAATCCTACTAAAATGCCTACGTAAGAAGATATGATAGAATCATTTGTCGGCAATTTTATTTCAACGCCGTGATGTATTGCGATAACGTTACTGTTGCCTTAGACTCTAAAAAATCCAATCTTGTGAATTAACTCATTGAACACTCACGCCTCCGGGAGTATTACAGAGTGGCAGACAAGTATCTGAAAGAGAAGATAGAGATGAAATGGAATAAAAGTTTGCTGGTTAAGTTACCTCTTTGTATTGCGTTGTTGAGTATTGCTGGCTGCGATCAAATGGGTTTGAGCCAACAAAAAATTGCCTATGTGAATATGGCTAAAATTCTGGAAACGTCTCCAATAGGTAAGCAAGAACAAGAATGGGGCGAGAAAGTTAAAGATGTACTGGTTAAAGCCAGTACAGATGCACAGGCAACCTACGCGAACATTCCTGCGGATCAACAACAGAAAGCCCGCGAAGCTGATGCTATGACCTTAAACCGCCAGTGGGATATCGAGCGCAGCAGTGCGCGGGTTAAAAGCGTGAAAGCCATTGTCGCAGTAGTTGAAACCTACCGTACTGGTAACAAAATCGACCTGGTTCTCGACAGTAGCCAGGTTGTGGCCTCTAATCCGGCTAACGACATCAGTCAGCAGATCATTACCCAACTTGCCAACACCAGGGTAGATTACGGCAAATTGCCGGAAGTTGTCGTCAATAAACAGATGGGCAAAACTGAGATTGAACCAAAAAGTATGGAGCCAAAATAAGCCCATAACATACAGCCGCCAGTGAATCGAATAACACTGGCGGCTGTTTAATTATTCATAATTAATAGATAGAAAATCACAACATTAGTTTTCAGTCACTTTTATTAAAAGTCACCGCATCTTTATTAGATGTCACTGGCTCCATAGTACAATCCGATTGGGGTTTCGAATTGACATTGGTCTTATCGCTATTGAATGAAGAAATATAGAGTTCGCTCTCATGCACCAGTTCTCTTCTTAGCAGAATGCACAATACCAATATCAGTGTCATGGCCGCAGGCAGTACATAAGTCATGAGCACTTTATACTTCTTCTTTATGGTCTGGATATCCTCCGCATCAATATCCATTGTTGAAATCGTGTTTAACAGTTCTTTATTCTGCTCGACCTGAATTTGATTTTTCGGCTGCGTGCTACTGTCTGTCGCTTGCGTCTGAGTATCTGTTTTCACAATATCAATACTCGACGACAAACATAACCCTTTACGAGGTACGGTTATTATGAGTTTTGGCTCGTACTTAATTTCAGAAAAGGAACGGCGCAGGTTCAGAATGCACTGATAAAAAGTGTTATAAGAAACATCGTTATGCGTATCTGGCCATGCAAATAAAAGGAATTCACTCTGGCTAATGACTCTGGATGGATTTTCCAACATAAGAATCAAACAGCGCGTACAGGTAGCATGCATCTTTTTCTTCTTATGTGTAAGAAGGTTATAGATACTTTTATCTTCCGGGTCAAAAACCACCATACCATCTATAATATACTTATCGCCAGGATTGGACATCCTTTAACCTCGTACTGTCAATTGGCACCTGCCAACTCGTATAAAGATTAACCGAAGCAAATTAACTTTTGCTTATAAAGCCATTAAATTTCATTTAACCAACGAGGATTAAATTTATCATGTAAGAATTTTTACTTTTTATATCAATGCACTAGCCATCATAACAAATGAATCACAATTTATACAAACACTTATTATGCTATTCGTCGATATACTACTTATGAGCTATTGTGATAAGAGGATTCCAAAAAAAATGCTCCATAAGATGATAATTAATATCATCAAAGCATTATAAATTTTCTAAACCACGAAGGAACTCCAGCCAACAGCGATAGAAAGTAGTCTTGCGCGATGTGATATAAATAAGTGATTTCAATAAGGGACAAATCCAGGGGAAAGCAGTGCTGGAAAAATGGAGTATTCATCACAATTCACAATAAAATAAGATACATAAGAACTACACAAACAGAAACACTTACCAAAATACAGCGTAAGACAATGATCTAAAAGACATTTATTTCACACCTTACTCTGACGGCAGAAAAACTAAATCCTATTAACCTTTCTGCACTTTATGTTAAAAACAGACCATTTAGCGTAGAGTAAAGCTTGTACGGGATTAATATTTAATATGAATTGTTTTTAGATTTATTAACAGGAATGTTTTATGTCAGATTTGAACCCGCCAAAAGATAAAATATTCACCATAGACAATATAGTGATATTTGATCCTCATGCCCGGAGCTTATTCAACCAGCAGACAAATACCAGCAATACCCTGCATGCAACATGTACTCGCTGCCTTGTCCATTTACTGGAGCAACGTGGAAACATCGTTAGCTATGATGATTTGCTGTCTGTTATCTGGCCTGAAAACCATAAAAACATCTCATACAATACTTTTTACCAGTGTATCCTTAACTTAAGAAAAGCCTTTGTACACATTGGCTATAGCAATAAATTTATTATCACAGTACCTAAAAAAGGGCTGTGCATTGCATCAGAAACTGATGTGCAAAAGACAGAACGCAGCCTCTACGATTCAACACCCGTCGTCGCTACGGCTCTTCATGACGAGGAGCAAAGCAATGAGTCTGATGAGGAGCATGACGACGAGTTGTGTGAAATCCTGGTAGAAGGAAAGAATAAGAAAACAATCGCGGCAGTCCACAACACCGACAAAAAAAATAAAATTATCTGTGCTGTCTTAGCCATATTCTTTGTAAGCTCATTAGCCTACCTGTACTCTTTATTGAATGATGATTATTTCAGCGATTATACCGAATATACGTTGATAGATAACAAATGCAGCATCTACATCGACCCAGATACCTTCGATAAAGACAGAATTGATAGCATCCTCAAATCTGAAAATGCGATATGTAAGAGCAAGAGTATTATTTATCTCACTGCGCCAACAAACATAAGCCGGGTATCTGCTTTAGTTTGCAACAAAAAATTCAGTTATTTCTCTGAAGCCAGTTGTGTGTCGTACTATTATCCAATTTACCCACAGGTGCGAAAATGAAAAAAATCATCGCCGCAATGTCATTTGCTTACATCATAATTGCTTCAACGTTACTTGTTATGATTTACAACAAAAACCAAAAGACATCCAACTTCACCTGTGCGACTGATATTGTATTGACAAACAAGGATCGTGTTTTTTCTGGTCTTATTGATTTTAACGTCTCTCCGACTAGCGGTCTGGTGAATATTAATGGTTATTTTACTGCGCCAGATAAGAAAGAATACATGGTCAATCGTAGTATTATCTTCCAGGCCAGTCTGCAAGGTAATGCCCCAGTCTGGATGTCGAAAGAGATCTCGCTGGCCGTCGCAGATACAGCCCCGATAGAGCAACTGCGTGGGCTCGTTCCTCTGGTTTTTCTTGAACCATCGAGGATTGGCAACGTCGAAATCAAGAGACTGAACAAATCAGCTTACCTGCTGACAAAAGAAAACCTGCCTTATGCTTATTGTAAGTTTTAACTGCTAAATTTTAGGCCATGCTCCGCGAGTAACATCACTACTTTCCTCGCGGAGCATGGCCTTAGATATATTTTAAAAGCATCTTTTGAATCATTTTTAAATATTTAACTGCAAACATTAAAATCACGAAATTACGTCAATTAATAACCTTAAGTTAACCATCTTATATTCCATCACGTAAGGTGATATCGATTTAACGCTGTTGAATTTACATACTGCCGAGCCTATAACTAAATATTGACCGCTGTATTAGGCTTTTAATTTATGATTCAACTTATATCAACAGACCATTATTTCATTAATGGTTTCAGAGCATTACTGGACGATATTCCTGCGAGAATTATGCAGAACATGCCGTGCAACGGCAGGATGTGTATCGTCGATGTGTCGCACCCAGGCGCTCTGGATCACTTAGCAAAAAATAACTATTGTCATTTCATCTATGTGGTAAAAAATGACAAGGTTCATGGCATTATTCCATCCCTTCAGTCGCCCTCTCATGATTACACGATCATTAATCGTAAAGCGCCGTACAGACATATAAAAGAACGCCTGCTCAGGACGCTGACGGCAATCATGAGAAAAGAGTGTTTTATGACGGGTGTATCAATGAGTCACCGCAACAAAGCCACTTCTCGTGAATTGCAAATCATTGAGTATGTTGAAACGGGATTAAGCACCAAAGAGATTAAGGACATACTGAAGATTGACTGCAAATCAGTCTATGCTCATCGCCGGTCATTTATGCTCAAAGCCAACGCCCACAGTATTGGAAGACTGTTCTTTGCGTTATCAGAAGTCAGGACTATCGCCAGCATTATGGAGCTTCAGACCAAAATTGAGCCGTCACGTAATGATGAAACCTATTATTGCCGGCGGATAGTACCGGTGGTAAGTGATAAGAAAGTGATACCACTCAACTCCGCTCTTCAACCAGGGCAAAAAGCCTGTTGCTCAGCAAAGGGATAACTTTAGCTAGTGCTCCCTGATTTGCACCGAATTGTCGAGCCGCCTGATAGCAGGCGTGAAACTTGCGGCAACGGTTGCTATCACCACTGCCAGGGCTGAAACCAGTAAGACTCTGGAGTTTCCGTAGTGCATCGCCAGCGGGCCCGCTGCAAGCTCGCCAATCGGAATCGCCACGAAGGAACCTAGCGCGTCATAAGCATACACACGTGCCAGTTTCTCCGGTGGGATATGGGTTTGCAAAGATTGCGCCCAGACCACGCCGAACAACCCAAAACCGACTCCGGCAACAAAGAACGCCGCCATCAGTAGTGCCGTCGATGGGAGTAGCGCCAGAATAACAATCGGCCCGGCGCAAAATATCACCAGCATGGTGCCGATCAATAAATCGCGCCGTGGCCGCCAGCGCAGAGCAATAAAGGAACCGACGATCAAGCCAACGCTTTGCGCAGCAATCGCCATTCCCCAGCCCGCCCGGCCAAATGTGGAATCCGCCACGACCGGGCCGAGCACCATCATCACACCGCTAAATGCCGCATTAACAATGGTAAATTGCACCACGATGGCCCAGACCCAGGTGCGCGAAATGAACTCGGTCCAGCCATCTTTTAAATCCTGAAGAATATTAGATTGCGAACCTTGTGGCTGGGCGAAGCTGGTGCGAATCATCAGGTAAAGAGGTGCCGATGCGGCAAATCCTACGGCATCCACCATCAGGCCCCATCCAGGACCTGTCAGACTGGTGAGAACGCCACCTAACGACGCCCCAATCACCGTCCCTCCATAGATACCCAACTGAATAAAAGCATTGGCTTCACGCAGACTGTGCACCGGCACAGTTTGTGGAACCATGGATTGTGAAGCGGGCAATGAGGTCCCTGCCGCCGCACCATTTATTGCGCCCAGCACCGCCAGCAACATGATTGTTGCTGAGCCATCCAGCACCAAACAGGCAGCGATCGCCTGAGATATTGCGGCGATAACCGATGAATAGAGCAGAACTTTGCTTCTGGAATAGCGATCGGCAAGCACCCCGCCAATCAGCAAGAAAGCGACGTTAAAGATTGAACGTGCGGCAATAACAATCCCCAAATCGGCCGCCGTTCCGCCCATATCCAGCACCGCGAAAGCCAGAGCAATCGGTGCAATTCCATTGCCCAGAACGGTCAATAGACGAGCAAAAAACAAATGGCGAAACGCAGCGTAGTGAAATGCCCGCCTGGAATGTATCGCTGCCGGCACTTTATCCACCTTAATTGCCCGCCAATGTAGAGTGACAATAAAGTTGTATACTTAAAATTGAAAATAACATTAAAGTTGCATACTTAATCTTGGGATACAGGTAAAGGTCAACCTGGATTTTACAACGTGCATAACTGTTTGTCCCAAATCCTGCCGACCATTCCATATCTGGGCCCGCTTGCAGAAGGAAAATATCCTACATCATAAAAAAACAGCATATTACCTGTTAAGAATCAGCGCCCTATATTGCTAAGCTTTCATCTGGCACATGAATAAGACTGAGGTTTTTGATCATATTAAAATCATCTACATGCATATTTTGTTCTAAAATTATGACCGTGGTGTTTGAAAAATTGATCGCTAAGAAGCGATTTCCAATACCCTTCCCTTTATGATGACCTATACGGGAAAAATCTTCCCATGCAACAAATGTTTGTTTAAGGTCAAAGAGTCGGTATTGAGCATCGTAGAGATTGAAAGTGAGCCCTTCTTTATAGATGTCAATGTAAAAACCATCCTGACCAGCTTCAGCTATTTTCATGCGCTCAAGTTTGGCCGCTTTGCCTGCTTGTATATATGCATATATTATTCCGGCCAAAGTTAGCAGAACTAATAATATTAGCAGTATGCTGATGATATTTTCTTCCAAAGAGTTACTTGGTGAAGGCGGGATCTGCATAATTCCACTGAATCCCATAAGAGGAAGTATCAGCAGAAATATGAACCCGGTTTGTTGGCTACTAATGTTCTGATGGAATGCACAGCGCCGGATAAACTCGTTCGGATTTTCTTTCATTACGAACACTCTCAATAAATACAGGGAGGACATAAGGTGAGGAATTTATCATTTATGTTCTGTGTTTCCCATTTTACCAGGTCTTCTTCTTGTATCTTCATACTAAAAATCCTCACTACGCCACATTGAATGGTTCACTCACCAGCCAAATCCTGAGCACAAGCCCAGGCGGAACTCCACGCCCACTGGAAGTTATAGCCACCTAACCAGCCGCTAACGTCCATCACTTCACCAATGAAATAGAGACCAGGCACATTACGCGCTTCCATGGTGCGCGAACTGAGTTCTTTAGTGTCCACTCCGCCCAGCGTCACTTCCGCAGTGCGATAACCTTCGGTGCCGTTCGGTTGTACACGCCAGTTTTGCAGGGTGTCGGTCAATTCGCTTTGTTGACGGGTGTTGAGTTGTTTTAGCGTAACGTCCGGAATTTGCCCGAGCTGTTGCAAACATTCCACCAGACGTTTTGGTAGCACCATACCTAAGGTGTTTTTCAGGCTTTGATTCGGGTGCGCGTTGCGCTGCTCGTTGAGAAGCTCGTCGAGATCGGTATCAGGAAGTAAGTTAACGCTCACAAACTCGCCAGGTTGCCAGTAACTGGAAAGCTGCAATACCGCAGGACCAGAGAGGCCGCGATGGGTAAACAGCAAGCTTTCACGGAAGCTGACCCCGTTTTCTGCCGTGATCACTGACGGTACAGAAACGCCAGACAGTACCTGTAATTGTTCGAGCAGAGGTTTGTGAAGGGTAAATGGCACCAGACCGGCGCGAGTCGGTAACACTTTCAGCCCAAACTGCTCGGCAATTTTATAGCCGAACGGTGTGGCTCCAAGGCCAGGCATTGACAACCCACCGGTCGCAATGACTAATTTTGCCGCTTGAACGGTATCGCCATTTAATTGGATGGCATAGCCGTTTTCGTCACGTTCGATGCCTAACACCTCGCTGCGCAGGCGCGTGATGACTTGCCCTTTCTCACATTCGGCCACCAGCATATCGACAATTTGCTGCGCGGAATCATCGCAAAAAAGTTGGCCGAGCGTTTTCTCATGCCAGGCGATACCGTGCTTACTGACCATGTCGATAAAATCCCATTGGGTATAACGCGCAAGGGCAGATTTGCAAAAATGAGGGTTTTGGCTGAGATATGCCGCAGGCTCGATATAAAGATTAGTAAAGTTGCAACGCCCGCCTCCGGACATCAGGATTTTACGGCCCGGCTTTTTACCGTTATCGATAAGCAAAACACGGCTTCCTGCCTGTCCTGCCATCGCTGCACAGAACATTCCTGCGGCACCTGCACCAATAATAACGGCATCAAACTTTCCCACGACCTACTCCCGACTATGCTTAATGAAAGGAATTGTAAAGATAGCGGGCAGGTCGCACCAGCTAAATGCGTCTTAACAATTGCAGGTGATTGAAAATAAATATGTAAATCTTTTCAATGTTTGACGTTCAACTAACAAACATCAAGAAAAGGCCATATTTCTGTTGGCGCATTACGGAGTTGTCTTACATAATGCGCCGCGTTCATGTCCTCACAATGGCGTAACGTCTATGGAATTTCTGTTTACCGGCCTGGATCTACATACCGGGCTCTTGTTATTACTTGCCCTGGCATTTGTTCTCTTCTACGAAGCGATCAATGGCTTCCATGACACTGCGAATGCAGTGGCAACTGTTATCTATACGCGTGCAATGCGATCGCAACTCGCGGTGGCAATGGCTGCGTTATTTAACTTCCTCGGCGTTCTGCTCGGCGGATTGAGCGTGGCGTATGCGATTGTGCATATGTTGCCAACCGATCTGCTGTTGAACGTAGGGTCCGCTCATGGCCTCGCCATGGTGTTCTCTATGTTGTTGGCCGCTATCATCTGGAACCTCGGCACCTGGTATTTTGGTCTGCCGGCATCCAGCTCCCATACGCTTATCGGTGCCATCATTGGTATTGGTTTGACGAACGCGTTGATGACCGGTACTTCGGTGGTTGATGCGCTGAATATTCCGAAAGTAATTGGAATTTTCATGTCGTTGATCCTGTCGCCAATTGTGGGTCTGGTGGTTGCGGGCGGGTTAATCTTTTTGCTACGTCGCTACTGGAGCGGCACCAAGAAGCGCCGCCGTATTCACCTGACACCTGCTGAACGTGAAAAACAAGACGGCAAGAAAAAACCACCATTCTGGACCCGTATCGCCCTGATTATCTCCGCTATTGGCGTGAGCTTCTCTCATGGTGCTAACGATGGTCAGAAAGGCATTGGTTTGATAATGCTGGTGCTGATTGGTGTGGCGCCTGCGGGCTTTGTGGTGAATATGAATGCTTCCGGTTACGACATCGCTCGTACTCGTGATGCCAT
Source organism: Buttiauxella sp. S19-1 (assembly GCF_022134725.1). NCBI lineage: Bacteria > Pseudomonadati > Pseudomonadota > Gammaproteobacteria > Enterobacterales > Enterobacteriaceae > Buttiauxella > Buttiauxella sp. S19-1. Next base: position 18,342 of record NZ_JAHWLU010000035.1, on the reverse strand, counting down.
CACCCACCTGGAGCAATACTACGCGCTGCACAGCGATGCGATTAAGCACGTGATTGATCTCAACCCGGCCATCCCAACGCCTGAAGAAGTGAAAGGCCAGGATAAACCTGCTGAGTTCCATTGCGATGCCAGCCGCGCCATGATTGCAGTACAGCGTGCCAAAGAGTTGCTGGGCAATATCGACAGCTACGATAAGCTGAATATTGAACAGCGCAGCCAGATGCGCCGTCTGTTGCTTTGTATCTCTGACACTTCAGAAAAAGTCGCTAAGCTGCCGGAAACCAAACCGGACGATAAGCGCTTCCTGAAAAAGCTGAAAACTGACTTGCTGTATACCATCGAGTACGCACCAATCTGGATTATCATGGCGGTCGCTCTGGCGCTCGGCATCGGTACCATGATCGGCTGGCGTCGTGTGGCAACAACTATCGGTGAGAAGATTGGTAAGAAAGGCATGACCTATGCGCAGGGTATGTCCGCGCAGGTGACCGCCGCCGTCTCCATTGGTATTGCGAGCTACACCGGTATGCCGGTTTCTCCCACTCACGTACTTTCTTCTTCCGTAGCGGGGACGATGGTGGTTGATGGTGGTGGTTTGCAGCGTAAAACGGTAACCAACATCCTGATGGCCTGGGTGTTCACTTTGCCGGTGTCGATTGTGCTTTCCGGTACTCTTTACTGGATTTCACTGCACTTCATTTAACCGTGAAGCAGTGAGATAGAAACAACAAAAAGCGGGTCAGAATACTGGCCCGCTTTTTTATGCGCTATTTTCAAACCCCTAATGCCAAATCATCAAACCGATCAGGCTAATCATCACAAGCCCACACAACGCGCTGGTCAAAATAAACTGGCGGCGCAGGCGTTCACAGCGGCGGATAAACTCGTCGTCGTGATGATCGAGATAACGCTGGGCGTAGATATAACTCACTAAGCGAATCTGTTTGCTAGGCTGCCCGTGAGAGGTAAAAAAACCGCCTCCATCGACATATTGATACAACAGCGGATCGCATCCGCGCAGTACCACCAGCAATGCGCGCAAAGATGAGTAATAACGCGCCATATTCACCACACAAACTACACAAAGCGCCCAAAAAAGCGCGACGGTGCTGATCATCATAATTCCCCTCCCGGTGAAGCCCCAGTACATCACTCCAGGGCAACCTCTCACCCCGAAAACCAGAAAGACCGTTCAGCGAGCCCAAAAAACCGATCCAGTTCACATTACTATTTCGGAACGGCTTATTTAATAGTGTAGGAGATCCGTTAATTTTTTTGCCACATCGTTAACCTTTATCAAAGCGATAAAGGCCATATAAAGCTTAAATGTATACGGCGATGACACATTTACGATATCTATCGTTCGCTATAGGGTAGAAATATCATCTACAATTTAGGTCTTTACACGCGGGTAACGTTATTTAGCGGCATCGTGTTACCCGGCCAGGCTGGTCATCGACAACTTATGGAAGGAGTAAAATTATGGCTTACAAACACATTCTGATCGCGGTAGACCTCTCCCCGGAGAGCAAAGTACTGGTGGAAAAAGCAGTTTCTATGGCTCGTCCATACAACGCTAAGGTTTCCCTGATTCATGTCGATGTAAATTACTCCGATCTCTATACCGGATTGATCGATGTAAATCTGGGTGATATGCAGAAACGCATTTCTGAAGAAACTCACCACGCACTGAGCGAGCTGTCTACCGGTGCGGGTTACCCAATCACTGAAACCCTGAGCGGCAGCGGCGATCTTGGCCAGGTTCTGGTGGATGCGATTAAGAAATACGATATGGATTTAGTGGTCTGTGGTCACCACCAGGATTTCTGGAGCAAACTGATGTCTTCCGCTCGTCAGCTGATCAACACCGTTCACGTTGATATGTTGATTGTTCCATTGCGTGACGAAGACGAAGATTAAGCTTAAAACTTTTTAGCCCTCACCCTAACCCTCTCCCCCAGGAGAGGGAATAGTATGGTTTCCCCCTTCTGGGGGAGAGGGAATAGTATGGTTTCCCCTTCCTGGGGGAGAGGGAATAGTATGGTTTCCCCCTCCTGGGGGAGAGGGAATAGTATGGTTTCCCCTTCCTGGGGGAGAGGGAATAGTATGGTTTCCCCCTCCTGGGGGAGAGGGAATAGTATGGTTTCCCCCTCGCCCTCAGGGAGAGGGTCGGGGTGAGGGTTGTTTAAACAGCCGTACCCGAATAAATATCAAAGCGATGGCCTTTGGTGACCACCGCGTTATGCGTTTCCACACCCGCCAGCGGCGGCGCGTAATCCGGGCGTTTCACGACCACGCGTTTTGTTGCAAGACTCCTTGCAGGTTCCAGCAAACCATCAGCATCTTCGTCCGGCCCCACCAGCGACTGGAACACGCGCATCTCTTTCTTCACCAGCGCACTTTTCTGCTTATGCGGGAACATCGGGTCGAGATAGACCACTTCCGGACGCGGAGTAATATCACTTAATGCCGTCAGGCTCGAAGCATGGATAAGCTGCAAACGTTCCTGCAACCAGCCGCCGATTTCGGCATCCTGGTAACCACGGCGCAAACCATCATCCAGCAACGCGGCAACCACCGGATTGCGCTCCAGCATCCGCACGCGGCAGCCAACGGACGCCAGCACAAACGCATCGCGCCCCAACCCCGCCGTAGCATCCACCACATTGGGCAGATAACCGCTCTTAATTCCCACCGCTTTCGCTACCGCTTCGCCGCGCCCACCGCCAAACTTGCGACGATGTGCCATCGCTCCCGAGACAAAATCGACAAAAATACCGCCGAGTTTTGGCTCATCGCGTTTACGCAACTCAAGGTGTTCAGCCGTTAAGACCAACGCCATCAGGGACTCTTCATCATGCTCGAGCCCCCAGCGTTCACTCAAAATAGATAAGGCGCCGGAGTCGGCGCCTGTTTCAGTTATCAGGCAGATTTTCACAGAATAAATCAGCCCTTGATGCCGTAATGAGCCAGCATCGCATCCAGCTGCGGTTCGCGGCCACGGAAGCGTTTGAACAGCTCCATTGGTTCCTCAGAACCGCCACGGGTCAGGATGTTATCGAGGAACGACTGCCCAGTTTCGCGGTTGAAAATACCTTCGTCTTCAAAGCGTGAGAACGCATCCGCCGCCAGCACATCGGCCCACAGATAGCTGTAGTAACCCGCTGCATAACCGCCAGCAAAGATATGGCTGAACGCATGTGGGAAACGGCCCCACTTCGGTGACGGCACAACCGCAACCAGCTTCTTGATTTCGTACAGCGTTTCCAGCACTTTCGCGCCCTGCTCTGGGTTAAATTCCGCATGCAGCCGGAAGTCGAACAAGCCGAACTCAAGCTGACGCAGAATAAACAGCGCGGCCTGGTAGTTCTTCGCTGCCAGCATTTTATCCAGCAGCTCTTTTGGCAGTGGCTCACCGGTTTCGTAATGGCCGGAGATAAACGCCAGCGCTTCCGGCTCCCAGCACCAGTTTTCCATAAACTGGCTCGGCAACTCGACCGCATCCCACGGCACACCGTTAATGCCAGAAACGCCCGCGGTTTCGACTTTAGTCAGCATATGGTGCAGACCGTGGCCGAACTCATGGAACAATGTGATCACTTCATCGTGAGTGAACAGCGCCGGTTTGCCATTGACCGGGCGATTAAAGTTACAGGTCAGGTAAGCGACAGGTTTTTGCAGCGAGCCATCAGCTTTGCGCATCTGGCCGACGCAATCATCCATCCACGCCCCGCCGCGCTTGTTTTCACGGGCATACAAGTCGAGGTAGAAGCTACCGCGCAACTCATTTTTCTCGTCGTACAGCTCGAAGAAACGCACATCAGAATGCCAGACGTCGATATCTTTACGCTCTTTGGCGGTGATGCCGTAAATGCGTTTCACCACTTCAAACAGGCCGTTTACCGCGCGGTCTTCCGGGAAGTACGGGCGCAGTTGCTCGTCGCTGATGCTATACAAATGCTGTTTCTGTTTTTCGCTGTAATAGGTGATGTCCCACGGTTCCAGCTCGGTGACGTTAAATTCTTTTTGGGTGAACGCACGCAGTTGCGCCAGTTCCGCTTCGCCCTGTGGACGCGCACGTTTCGCCAGATCGGTTAAGAACTCCAGCACCTGCTGCGGGTTTTCGGCCATTTTGGTGGCGAGAGATTTTTCTGCATAGTTGCCAAAGCCCAGCAGTTCCGCCAGTTCGTGGCGCAGCGCCAGAATCTCTTCCATTACCGGCGTGTTGTCCCACTTACCGGCATTCGGGCCTTGATCGGAGGCGCGAGTCGCATAGGCGCGGTACATTTCTTCACGCAGTTCGCGGTTGTCGCAGTAAGTCAGCACCGGCAAATAGCTTGGGATATCCAGCGTCAGCAACCAGCCGTCTTGTTCTTTGGCTTCGGCCTGCGCACGAGCAGCCGCCATGGCGCTCTCCGGCATACCAGAAAGCTCGGCATCATCGGTAATCAGCCTGGTCCAGCCCTGAGTCGCATCCAGCACGTTGTTGCTGTAGGTCGAACCCAGTTCAGACAAGCGCGCCGCGATTTCGCCATAACGCTTCTGTTTTTCTTCTGGCAAACCAATGCCAGACAGCTCGAAGTCACGCAGTGCGTTATCCACGGCCTTCTTCTCTGCAACGCTAAGATCCGCGTAATACGCGCCATCACGCAGGTTGCGGTATGCCTGATAAAGTCCTTCGTGTTGACCCACCCAGGTGCTGTATTCGGACAGCAACGGCAGCGTCTGCTCGTAGGCTTCACGCAGTTCTGGACTGTTTTGTACTGAATTCAAATGGCTGACCGGCGAGAAAATACGCCCCAGACGGTCGTCCACTTCAGCCAGCGGCTGGCAAAGATTATCCCAGTTATAAGGTGCGCCCTGCGCCACCACACTTTCGACTTTCGCACGGCAATCATCCAGCGCTTGCTGCACGGCAGGGACAATATGTTCAGGTTTCAAAGCGGAAAACGGCGGCAGGTCGAAAGGCGTCAACAATGGATTGGTCATAAGCGCGGTTCCTGATGTCTGATAAGTGAAGCGCGCCAGGCGCGCTAAAAAGCAATACCTTTTAACATGAGGCTTAGTGTAGTTAATTTCAATGCCAGGCGGTGAGCATAAGGCTGTATACTGTGCAGAATAGTTGTTCTTCTTTTGTCTTTGGAAACCCTTCAAGCCATGCTCAGTTATCGCCACAGCTTTCACGCCGGCAACCACGCCGACGTACTGAAACACACCGTTCAAAGTCTGATTATTGAATCCTTAAAAGAGAAGGATAAGCCTTTTCTGTATCTGGATACTCACGCAGGCGCTGGCCGATACAAACTGAGCAGCGAGCACGCCGAGCGTACCGGTGAGTACCTGGAAGGTATCGGCCGCATCTGGCAACACGATGATTTGCCTGCTGAACTTGAAGCATACATCGGTGCGGTTAAAGCTTATAACCACAGCGGCCAACTGCGTTACTACCCAGGCTCCCCGCTGATTGCGCGCCAGCTTTTGCGCGAGCAAGACAGCCTGCAACTGACCGAACTGCACCCATCAGATTTCCCGCTGCTGCGTTCTGAATTCCAGAAAGACAACCGCGCTCGCGTTGAACGTGCGGACGGTTACACTCAGTTGAAGTCAAAACTGCCGCCAGTTTCACGCCGTGGTCTGATTCTTATCGACCCGCCGTACGAGATTAAAACCGACTACCAGGCCGTTGTGACAGGCATTAACGAAGGCTATAAGCGTTTTGCTACAGGGACTTATGCGCTGTGGTATCCGGTGGTTATGCGCCAGCAAATCAAACGTATGCTGCGCGAACTGCAAGAAACCGGTATTCGCCGTATTCTGCAAATCGAGCTGGCCGTTCTGCCAGACAGCGACCGCCGCGGCATGACAGCTTCAGGCATGATTGTTATCAACCCACCGTGGAAACTCGAGCAGCAAATGGCTAATGTACTGCCGTGGCTGCATAAAACCCTGGTTCCGGCTGGCACCGGGTCTACCACTCTGAGCTGGGTTGTGCCTGAGTAAACCGGCTATTACAGCTATCGGTGGAACCTTCGCTCTAAAATTTCTCGGCGCGCTACAATCGCGCATATTTTTCGACTCAAAAGGGAAACATCATGACCAAACATTATGACTACCTCGCCATTGGCGGCGGCAGCGGCGGTATTGCCTCCATTAACCGTGCGGCAATGTATGGAAAGAAATGCGCACTGATTGAGGCGAAAGAGCTGGGCGGCACCTGCGTCAACGTGGGTTGCGTGCCGAAAAAAGTCATGTGGCATGCGGCGCAAATCGCCGAAGCCATCCACAATTACGGTCCGGATTATGGTTTTGATACCACCGTCAATAAGTTCGACTGGGACAAACTGATCGCCAGCCGTACCGCGTATATCGACCGCATCCACACCTCTTACGACAACGTGCTGGGTAAAAACAACGTTGACGTGATTCGTGGCTTTGCCAAATTTGTCGACGCGCACACCGTGGAAGTCAACGGCGAAACCATTACCGCAGACCACATCCTGATTGCCACCGGTGGCCGTCCAAGCCGCCCGTCCATTCCAGGTGCAGAATTCGGTATTGATTCCGATGGTTTCTTCGCACTACCCGCGCTGCCAAAACGCATTGCTGTAGTGGGCGCAGGCTACATCGCGGTTGAAATCGCTGGTGTGGTGAACGCGCTGGGTTCCGAAACTCACCTGTTTGTGCGCCAACACGCGCCGCTGCGTACTTTTGATCCGCTGATTGTCGAAACGCTGCTGGAAGTGATTAACACCGAAGGCCCGACGCTGCACACCCAGGCGGTGCCAAAAGCCATTGAGAAGAATGCCGATGGCAGCCTGACTCTGCATCTGGAAGATGGCCGTTCCGAAACGGTAGATTGCCTGATTTGGGCGATTGGCCGCGAACCAGAGACGGACAACTTCAACCTGGCGGCGACCGGTGTGAAAACCAACGCCAAAGGTTATATCGAAGTCGATAAATTCCAGAACACCAGCGTGCCGGGCATTTATGCCGTGGGCGATAACACCGGTGCGGTGGAACTGACTCCAGTTGCCGTAGCGGCAGGCCGTCGTCTGTCTGAGCGTTTGTTTAACAACAAGCCGGATGAGCATCTGGATTACAGCAACGTGCCAACAGTAGTGTTCAGCCACCCGCCAATCGGCACGGTCGGCTTAACCGAACCACAAGCGCGTGAGCAATACGGCGACGACAACGTGAAAGTCTATAAATCGTCCTTCACCGCGATGTACACCGCAGTAACCTCACACCGCCAGCCATGCCGCATGAAGCTGGTATGTGCAGGCCCGGACGAGAAAATCGTCGGTATTCACGGCATCGGTTACGGTATGGATGAAATGCTGCAAGGCTTCGCGGTGGCACTGAAAATGGGTGCGACTAAGAAAGATTTTGATAACACAGTGGCAATTCACCCGACTGGTTCGGAAGAATTCGTGACTATGCGCTAAATTACGCTTTCGTCTTGCTAAGACGAGAAATAAATCAACAGGCTGTGGATCTTAATATCCACGGCCTTTTTAATGCCTGCATCAGCCCACCTCGCAAAAAACCAGCTCAAATAATCAAAACGCTAACTCATTAATTCTTATTTGGAAATGCAATAAAACCCGTATAAGTGCAAAATAATATATATTTCAAACTATTTGGTTACATTTAGACATAACTGACGAACTTATACTGCTTAGGTTTTTTTTGCTTCAATTTTGATTTATTCGGATCGTATCACTTATATTCCAGGAATTATCTAATGAACAAGACATATACCCTCGTTGGTATACTGACCGGCATAGTGCTTATGTCAACACTATCCATTAGTGCTGCAAATGCAACAACCCAAGGCCAGCAACGCCGCGAAGCTCGGGATACTCGTCAGGACACGCGTCAAGATGCACGGCAGGATAAACGTTCTTGTGTGGTCAGTAATGATAAAAGCAATCATGATTGTCGCCAGGATAAACGCCAAAGCAAACAAGATGGCCGCCAGGAAGCACGCGATATTAAATATTAAAACTGGCAATTTCCAAGGCTGAGCAGAATAAAATCGAAGCGCGAGTGAATGCGCATATTTATGTCCAGGAGGACAAGTTAGTGAAAAAATATATTCCAGGTTTATTGATTTTATCTTTCGCTTTTTCAGGCAACGTATTGGCTCTTGATAAAACATCGGGTGGCGCACTCGCCGGTGCTGCAATTGGTGCTGCGACTGGTAAAAGCGTGAAAAGCACCGTGGGTGGCGCGGTGGTCGGCGGCGGTACAGGTGCTATGTTCAAGAGCGGAGACACCGGTAAAGCAGCTCGCAAAGGCGGCGCAATTGGTGCTGCTGTGGGTGGCGTTGCGGCGGCCGCAACCGGCAATAGCGTGTTGAAAGGCGCGGCAGTAGGTGCAGGCGGCGGTGCGCTGATCGGCGAAGCTTCTCACTGATCCTGAAGCCTGAAATCGGGTGTTAAAGGGTGGATAAAGGGTGGATAATTGATAGCGTCATCCACCCTTTGTGCCCGTTGTTACAGATAAAAGTGTCGGATGACGCTATCGATTCTGCGACCTACAAAATCGGTCCGTTGTTTTCAACGTATCGCATCGTAAATCGCTTTCTGAATCTCCACAGCACGTTTTGCGTCGCTTGTGGCTGGCTCAGAATTGCGTTGTTGTTGCGCACTTAACCGTTGTTTTGCTCGTTCTAAATCTTCTTTCTGCCACTCGATAACCTCAGGGTTACGGCAAAAAGTTTGCAGAAATTGTTTACGTAGCGAAGTGAGACTTTGCCCGTCGTTCATCGCCTGGCTGATAGTCCTTACCATGCGCCGACACGGGCGTTCTTCATCCATTTGCGAACGGTATTGCAGCAAAGCGTAGAGTGCATCGCGGTAATCTGCGGCCAGCGCGGATTCGGTGTAATAGACTTTCCAGTTCATGCCGCTTTGCATGAACAAACGCACCACAGTAGAATCACCACGCTCAATGGCCGATCGCAAATTACCCTCTTCCCATGTGATGCCAATATTCGCCAGCTTTTCACGCGCACTCTCGCTTAGCGGCAGTGAATCAATTGCGGTCACTTTCGCCGCCTCACGTTGTGCCAGCGCGGGTTCATTTGTAAGATCACTCAGAAAGTACATGCCGAAAATAGCGATGCTAATCAAAGCGATACCTGTCACGCACCACATCATCATGCGTAGCGTTTCACCGGTATCCTGCTTTTTTTTGCTATGCCGCAAGTCGGGGTGATCAATGGTGTCACGCACTTCTTCCGTATCACGCCCCGCTTCGCGATATTTTTTCTGCGCCAGCTCAATAAATGCTTGTACCTGAGCGTCATCAGCGGCCATCAGTGCGGATGGGTTTACTGTTGTCCGCCCTTCATCAAAGGCACGCTGAACCGCCGCACTACATTCGTGGTAATAGCTATCCAGTAAAACGAGTTGCACAGAAGTGAGTGGCGGTTGTTGAATGAGGTTATTGCGAATTTCACGCACGTCGTCGAGGAAGGTTTGTAGTGTTTTACGTTGATCAATAAATAGATTCAGCTGCGGTGAGCTGTGAAGTATTTCGGCATAGTGGTTGGCAAACTCCTTTTTATCGACCACCAATAACGCCAGTTCGCTAAATCGCATCCCACTTAACACATCACCCTGCTCGCCATGTTTTAACCAACGACGCACACAGTCAGCACCAAACTGCTTCTTCAGTTTATTCACCAGCTGCGATTGGCTGGGATAACATTTATTAATCATCCCTCGCAGCATTAATTCCAGCGCGCGCATCTGGCGTAACGCTTTTTGTTGCTGCGCTTCACTATGGGTGTCGAGATCGGTTGAATAACCCAGTAGTGGCTGCCTCAGGCGTACCAGCTCGAGATAACTGACGAAACGCAGTGCGGAAATAAGTTGGTTATGGCTGATTTCCTGGCCGCTTTCATATTGCGGCACCAACTGCTGGAAATGGCGCAACAGTAGGGTGAACTGCGAAAGCTCCGCATCGTTAAGGTTTAACCGCTTTGCTACCTCCATCCAACTACCCAGCGCCAGGCGAGCCTGCTCAAGCTGTTGAAAAAACCATTGCGGATCTTTGCCTTCAGAGGCTTTGATAGAAAGCAGTGGCAGGATTTGCAATGACGCCTGGCGGCAAACGCTCAGGCAAGTCTCAAATTTATCCCGCATCAGCAACTGTGCAGTGCTGGTCATGGTTATCCTTTATTGGGTACGAGCGCCTGACTAGAAAGGCGCTATTACGCAACAGACTAACGCAACAGTTACCTGCACAATGGCCATAAAAGAGAGGGAAAACTACGCGTTTTCGACTACCTGATTTAACGCTTCACCGGTTTTACGCAGCGCCGCTTCGGTGGCTGCATCACACGGCATGGCGTAATTGAGGCGCAAACAATTACGATACTTCCCGGATGCTGAAAGCAAAGACCCCACCGCAATATGAATATGCTCTTCGCGCAGTGCACAGCAAATCGGCACAATATCGATATTTTCCGGTAGCTCAACCCACATCATAAAGCCGCCCTGTGGGCGACTGACGCAGATACCGCACGGGAAATAGTGCCGCACATGGCAGGTAAAATCCTCGAGATTACGTTGATAAAGTTGGCGCATCCGCCGCAGGTGGCGATGGTAGTTGCCGTTACGAATAAACTCCGCCACCGCGAGTTGTGCAAAGGTCGAAGTGCTGCCGGTGACGATGTATTTCATGTGCAAAGCACGGTCAAGATAGCGGCCCGGTACAATCCAGCCGACGCGCAAACCTGGCGCCAGCGTTTTAGAAAAAGAGCTACACAACAGCACTCGGCCATCGACATCCATCGACTTGATGGTCATCGGGCGGGGATATTCATAGGCCAGCTCGCCGTAAACATCATCCTCAATGATGGCAATATCAAAACGTTGCGCGAGATTCAGCACCGCTTTTTTACGAGCATCCGGCATGATAAACCCGAGTGGGTTATTGCAGTTTGGCACCAGAATTACCGCTTTAATCGGCCACTGTTCCAGCGCTAACTCTAGTGCTTCCACGCTGATCCCTGTCACAGAATCCGTTGGTATTTCAACAACTTTAATACCAAATGCCCGCAGCATCTGCATGGTGCCATGAAATGATGGAGACTCCACCGCCACGATGTCGCCCGCCTCGCAGACCGCGCGGATGGCAATCGACAAGGCTTCATGACAACCGGTGGTAATCAGAATATCGTCAGCCGATGCCACACAACCGCTATCCAGCATCAGGCGGGAAATTTGCTCGCGCAGCGTGCGCATACCATGAATGCTGTCATAGCCGAGCAATTCGGGTTGCTGATATTGCGCAATGCGGCTGAGTTCACGCCATAACGGTTTGATGGTCGGTTGTGTCACATCCGGCGCACCGCTACCAAAAGCGACAATATCGCCTGCTTCACGGGCAACAAGTTGCTCAAGCACAGCGTCCCACTGCGTGATCTCAACCGGCCTCTGTACCGGACGAGTCAGTTGTGGAACGGGCGGTTGTGCTTTGCGTTGTGTGACGAAATAACCGGAACGTGGCTGCGGTGAAATCAGCTGTTTGTCTTCAAGAAGATGATAAGCCTGCTGTACGGTGCTAATACTGACGCCATGTTCACTGCTCAGGCTGCGCACCGACGGTAAGCGCTCGCCACTGCGATACAGCCCTTGTTCAATACGTTCGGCCAGTAAAGTGGCCAGATGTTGGTAGCGCGTCATGCTGTATCCTCTTAATCAACCATACAGACAGTAAAACCAGTACAGAATGACGATAAACTTGCCATTCAGTTCATGTTTTAGCGCTTCTGTATGTTAAATAAAAGTAATATTTGAATCTGTCAGCTATCTGTATGGCGGCGCATGATGAACCTCGAACTGACAAGAGGAGCAACATCATGGGCTTTGAAGAAAACCGTCCGCGCAAACCGTTTTATGGTTTTGTGATGATTTATCATTATTTCCGGCAACGCTGGTTACAACGCCAGACGGCGCGCGTACTAAAAGGGCTGAATAAGGAACAATTACGCGATATTGGACTGACAACGGATGATTTATCACGCTGGCAATAACACTTAATAACGGTGCTAAATATTGGCGCCGTTATTTTTTGCTATGCCCAAAATAATTCAAGATGCATCGCGACGGCAAACGAGCGAGTCCCGATGAGCTTACACAAGTAAGTGATGCGGGTGAGTAAGCGTAGCCAACAAAAATGCAACTTGAAGTATGATGGGTATATGTAATGTTTATGTGTACCCACATAGCAGAGCGATCAACATGCTTTCACTCTCCACACCACGACTGAACTTAACGCAAATTAGCGAGCAGGACTGGTCGAGCTTTTTACGGCTACAACAAGACCCCGTCGTGATGCGTTATGTCTCTGATAACCGCAAAGAGGCGGAAATCCGCCAGATATTTAATTCACGCCTGGTGCGCTGGGAATTACACAGCCGCCATTGGTTGTGTCTTGCGATGCGCGATAAACATGACGGGACGCTGATTGGCTTCACTGGTTTTGTCCGCGGTGACGACGACATGGCGGAGGTGGGCTTTATCCTCGACCCGCTCTTTCACGGGCAAGGTTACGGTTATGAATCGCTGCATACCGTGTGCCGGTTTGCCTTTGAAAAATGCGCGATGCGCAAACTGACCGCGACAGTAACGGTAGGCAATATAGGTTCAAAGAAGGTGCTGGAAAAAGCAGGTTTTCAGCCAGAAGGGATACTGCGCGAAAATTACTTTCTTGGCGGGATCTGGCAAGACGACTGGATTTTTGGCTTGTTGCGCGGTGAGTTCCAATAAAACACGGTGGATATCGCTTGCGCTAATCCACCCTACGAAAGCGGTTTTGTAGGTCGGATAAGCGTTAGCGTCATCCGACATAACCGCGGCCCAGGCTTACAAGAACATCCCGCCAGAAACCTCAATGCGCTGCGCATTCATCCAGCGGCTTTCATCACTCAGCAGCACCGCAATCGCATCACCAATATCATCCGGTTGCCCAACGCGGCCCAGCGCGGTTTGTGAAGCGATAGCATTGGCCACCTGTTCATTGTCACGCACCACACCGCCGCCAAAGTCGGTGGCAATCGCGCCAGGAGCAATGATATTGACCGCAATTCCGCGCGCACCCAGCTCTTTAGCCTGGTACTTCGTCAGCACTTCCATCGCCCCTTTCATTGCGGCGTAAGCCGCTTTTCCCGGCAGTGTAAAACGCGTTAAACCCGTCGACACATTCAGGATACGCCCGCCGTTTTTAATCAGTGGCAGCAACTGCTGAGTCAGGAAGAATGGCCCCTTCAAATGGATGTTCATTAAATCATCAAATTGTTGCTCTGTTGTTTTTTCGAACAGCGTATCGATACCCGTTCCAGCATTGTTTAATAAATAATCAAACGAGTCGCGCTGCCAGACATCATGCAACTGTTGCTTTACTTCAGTTGCAAAAGCGCTAAAGCCAGCACTTTCGGCGACATTCAATTGAATTGCTACCGCTTTCACGCCAGTTAGCTCAATTTCACGCACCACATTGAGCGCTTCTTGCTGCTGGCTGTTGTAAGTCAGAATTATATTCACGCCGCGCGCCGCCAGCTTCAAAGCTGCGTTTTTACCTAATCCACGGCTGCCGCCGGTCACTAATGCGATTGGTTGACTCATGATTTACCCCTTCGATGACTGTTCGGTGATTGAGATACAGCTTATTAGCTGCTACAAAATCAATAAAGAGTGCAAATTGCGCATCACTGTTTCACTGACAACAACAATGCGAGAAAAAAGTGGATAAAATACAAGCAATGCAGTTATTCATTAGAGTGGCTGAACTGGAGAGTTTTTCTCGCGCAGCAGACACTCTGGGCCTTCCTAAAGGTAGCGTATCGCGCCAAATTCAGGCGCTAGAAGGCATGCTGGGAACAAGGTTATTGCATCGCACCACGCGGCGTGTGCAATTGACGCAAGACGGCATGGTTTATTACGAGCGCTGTCGCGATCTATTAGCCAATCTTGACGAACTCGACGGGCTATTCCTGCATGACCCCAGCAGTGTTAGCGGGCGCTTGCGTGTGGATATGCCCGTTGGGGTGGCAAAAAATTTGGTGATCCCCAAACTTCCCGCCTTCTTACAGCAGTATCCTGGTATTGAACTTGAGTTGAGCAGTAGCGATCGCATAGTGGATGTGGTGCGCGAAGGGTTCGATTGCGTGGTGCGCGTGGGGCAGCTTAAAGATTCAGGCCTGGTTGCACGGCCATTGGGGAAACTCTCTTTAATTAACTGCGCCAGCCCCGATTATCTGGAGCGTTTTGGTTATCCGGAAAACCTTGACGATCTCGCGTCTCACGCGGTGGTGCATTACGCGCCAAACCTCGGTAGTCGTCCGCAAGGCTTTGAAGTTTTTCTCGATAAAACTACCCGCTGGATAAAAACCGGTGGCGTCATCACCGTGAATAGCACCGAAACCTATCAAGCGGCGTGCCTTGCCGGGCTCGGGATTATTCAGGCACCGCGCATCGGCGTTAAAGACCAGCTCAAGAGTAAAAAACTGGTGGAAATCCTGCCGCAATACCGCGCCGAACCGATGCCTGTTTCGCTGCTTTATCCCCATCGCCGCAACCTCTCTCGCCGTGTTCATTTGTTTATGGAGTGGCTGACCGGGCTGGTGAAAGGGTATGTTGATTAGCATCCCCGCTATACTTTCTTTAAGATCCTGCTAAAACAAAAGGAAAAATCACCTGATGACAGTGCCGGATAACACCGAAAAACGCCCAACGGAAACACTCGACTATGAGCCGATAGTCAAAATCAAAACCAGTAATGAGAAGGTCAATAAAACCATCGACAGCGTGAATAACACTGTCGGGCGTGTCGAGCGTAACCCTGTTGTTGCGCACCTGATAAGGGCAGCCGAACGGTTTAATGACCGCATGGGGAACCAGTTTGGCGCGGCAATTACCTATTTTTCGTTCCTGTCGCTCATCCCAATTCTGATGGTGGCGTTTGCTGCCGCCGGTTATATCCTCGCCTCGCACCCCACGCTGCTGGAGGAGATTTTCGAAAAAATCCTCGCCAATGTTAGCGAGCCAACACTTGCCGCGACGTTGCAAAACACCATCAATACGGCGGTGCAACAGCGCACCACAGTCGGCCTGGTCGGCCTGCTGATTGCGCTCTATTCCGGTATTAACTGGATGGGCAATTTGCGTGAAGCAGTGCGCGCGCAATCGCGAGATAAGTGGGAGCGGACAGCGCAAGACCAGGAAAAATTCTGGACCAAATATCTGCGTGATTTGGTGTCATTGATAGGTTTGCTGGTTGCGCTGGTAGTGACGTTATCCATCACTTCCGTTGCCGGTTCCGCGCAAACCATGCTGATTGGCCTGCTGCATCTCGACGGCATCGAGTGGTTAAAACCGGTCTGGCATCTGGTCGGGTTGGTTATTTCTATTTCTGCTAACTACCTGCTGTTCTTCTGGATTTTCTGGCGACTGCCACGCCACCGCCCGCGTAAAAAAGCGCTGATGCGCGGCACATTGATTGCAGCCATTGGCTTTGAAGTGATCAAAATCATCATGACTTACAGCCTGCCTGCGCTGATTAAATCCCCTTCTGGCGCGGCGTTTGGTTCGGTCTTAGGTTTAATGGCATTTTTCTATTTCTTCGCCAGATTGACGCTGTTCTGCGCCGCGTGGATTGCCACCGCCGAATACAAAGATGACCCGCGTATGCCGGGCAAAACGCATAAATAATTCTGTCATTCTTTCCTGTCATGATTAGGGTTTGCCCAACGCGGGCAATCCCTAATCCCGATACCTGACCAGGAAAGAAAAGCATGACCGCCGCCACAGCCAAACTTCAGCAAACGTATATCGCCCCCAGCGTCCGCCTGCGTGAAACCCAGATTGGTGAACAATGTGAAGTCCTCGCGCACAGCGTGATGGAATACAGCACGCTCGGGGACTTTTCCTACATAGGCGAGCATTGTTGTGTTGCAGATAGCGTGATCGGCAAATTCACCGCCATCGCCAATCAGGTACGCATTGGTGCACCTAATCACCCGATGGACAGAGCCTCACAACACCGTTTTACCTATTGCCCGGAGTATTACGACGCTAATGCCCGCCGCGATCGGCAGTTTTTTGCCGATCGTCACGATGCGAAGGTGCTAATTGGCAATGATGTCTGGATTGGCCACGGTGTGATTGTGCTGCCTGGCGTGACAATCGGTGATGGCGCAGTGTTAGCCGCCGGTGCGGTAGTGAGCAAAGATGTCGCGCCCTACACCATTGTTGGCGGCGTGCCTGCCAAAATGATCCGTTCGCGCTTCCCGGTAGAGATAGCCACCAGCCTACAGCGTATTGCCTGGTGGGATTGGCCACTGGAAAAACTGATGACGCATCTTAGCGACTTCCAGGCGGGCGATATTGAGCGCTTTTGCGCACGCTGGGAGCATGAAGCGTAATCCGCTATCTCCGTGAATGTGGCGGATGACGCTAGCGCTTATCCGCCCTACGAAAGCCCCCATCAGCACATAAATCCAACCTGTAACTTTTATTTAACCTAAAAGCAGTTTTATTAACTGATTTTTTAAATATGAGAAGCATGACATGGACATTTATTTTCTGGACTAAAAATTATCCTCTTATTGCTTATTAATCGCACAGGACGTTGCGCAAGCGCGCGTTGAAATACGCCTTTTGCTGTGCGTAATATGGCCTTTCGTTCGATATAAATAAGAAAATAATATGCAGGCCACCATCGCTAATTCAATCAATACCGAAACTGACTCCACGCCGGTCAACTCACGCGGAAAAGTTGTCGTTGCCTCGCTTGTCGGCACCGCCATCGAGTTTTTCGATTTCTATATTTACGCCACTGCGGCGGTGATTGTTTTCCCGCATATCTTCTTCCCGCAAGGTGATCCAACCGCGGCGACACTCCAGTCGCTAGCTACGTTCGCCATCGCCTTTGTGGCTCGTCCGATTGGCTCCGCGCTGTTCGGCCATTTTGGTGACCGAGTTGGTCGCAAAGTGACCCTGGTGGCATCACTTTTAACGATGGGTGTTTCAACCGTCTTAATTGGCCTGTTGCCGGGCTACGAAACCATCGGTGTATTAGCGCCAATGCTGTTGGCACTGGCACGCTTCGGGCAAGGTTTAGGTCTGGGTGGTGAGTGGGGTGGTGCTGCGTTGCTGGCTACTGAGAACGCTCCGCCGCGCAAACGTGCGCTATACGGTTCATTCCCACAGTTGGGTGCACCAATCGGCTTCTTCTTTGCCAACGGCACCTTCCTGCTGCTCTCCTGGTTGCTGACTGACGAGCAGTTCATGTCATGGGGCTGGCGCGTGCCGTTTATCCTGTCTGCGGTGCTGGTGATTATCGGCCTGTATGTGCGTGTTTCGCTGCATGAAACGCCGGTGTTCGCCAAAATTGCCAAAGCAGGCAAACAGGTGAAAATCCCGCTCGGTACACTGCTGAGCAAGCACCTGAAAGCGACGATTATTGGCACGTTTATCATGCTGGCGACTTACACGCTGTTCTACATCATGACGGTTTATTCGATGACCTTCAGCACCGCTGCGGTGCCGAAGGGCCTCGGCTTCTCACGCAACGATGTGTTGTGGATGCTGATGATGGCGGTAATTGGTTTTGGCGTAATGGTGCCGATTGCCGGTTATCTGGCGGATAAGTTTGGTCGCCGTAAATGCATGATTGTCATCACCAGCCTGATGATTGTGTTTGCGTTAGCCGTGTTCCAGCCGCTGTTGGGTTCCGGTAACCCGACGCTGGTGATGGCGTTCTTGCTGATTGGCCTGAGCCTGATGGGGCTGACATTCGGCCCAATGGGTGCGCTGCTGCCAGAGTTATTCCCAACCGAAGTACGTTATACCGGAGCATCGTTCTCGTATAACGTGGCGTCGATTCTGGGGGCATCGGTAGCGCCGTATATTGCCACCTGGCTGCAGGCGAATTACGGTTTGTTCTACGTCGGTTTGTATCTGGCGGCGATGTCAGCGATTACGCTGGTTGCGTTGCTGGTGTCTAAAGAGACCCGTCATTTGTCGCTTTAGTTTTTTCACCCTCACCCTGGCAATCTTGTCAGGGTGAGATCTGTAAGCCTCGCTGATTTTCCGTTCACCCGTGCGTTCAGTTATCTCTTTAATTCCAGAAAACGGTGAACGTATCAAGGGGTTAACGCCAACCCCTTGATAATCCAGGCGCCCGGCAAATCAATCGCCGCTAAAGCGGTAAACACCGTTTTTCACCCAACATTCGGGGTCGTTCGCGATTCGTTTATTCGGCACATCCCTGTGCCGAACCACTTCGTGGCCAACGCAAGCGTTGTTCAAAAATGTTCCTGACATT